>JBAXHR010000001.1:0-20805 GCA_037138835.1 Candidatus Moraniibacteriota bacterium
GATAAGGGAAATTGCTGCCCGAAAAAAGTTGTCCGCCGAGCAGATAATGTTGCGCTTCTTGCCAAAGCGCTGCCAAGGGATTGGCCAGCGAACGACCCCAAGTTTGCTGGGTTTTCAAAAAAGCAATGGGACTGCCAAATTTCCAAAAATTAAACCCCAAAAATCCCCCGAAAGAAACCAAAGGTAGCAGTAAGGCCAGCCAATCAAATTTTTTGTAAAAAACTTTCCAATCCCAATGGTTGTCCTGCAAATATTCAAGCAACAAAACGGGCACCATAAAAATGCCGTACGGTTTGGTGATTGCCAACAGTCCTGCCGCCAAGCCTGCCCAAGCCCATTTTTGCTGGCGAGCCAGATACAAACTCATTGCCACTAGCAGCACAAACAGCACATCTGGATAGCCAGCCAAGAAAAAATAACTCGACGGAAAAAACAAAATCACTGCCACAATTGCCAAACTGATTTTCTCGTCATAGTCAAACCGCACCAAGCGATACAGCAACCAAGCTAGGCCAGCAGCAAAAAAGATATTCATTCCAAAACTCAACCAGTCTTGGCGCAAGTGCGTGATTTCATAGCCAGCTTTGATGACCATCGGATAAAATGGAAAAAAAGCGATGCTGGAATTTTTGGTTTCGGAAAAAGTGTAGCCATGGCGTGCGATGGAAGTGTACCAAAAAGAATCCCAACGATAATATGGGAGTTGATTTTTCACATTACAAGTGCCTTGCCGGTAAACCGAAAAATGGGTGGACGCCATGCCCACGACCAAAAGCAGTCCCAACCAAAGCAGAAAGATTTTCAACAATGCTTTAGGCATAATATAAGTCAATTAAATCACTGCTAGTTGCAAGGAGATCATCCCCCCCCCGAGGGAGGCTTGATCGCTAATGCTTGCTGTGCTGACTTGATAAGCGGAAAGAATTTATTTTATTGATTGATGTTCTTATCGTCTGTCGGAGTTGTCACATCGCTAGTAGAAACAGCTTCAGTTGGCGCAGTAGCGTTCGCTGTTTGAGGCGTTGCTTGCGTGGTAGCTTGGTTTTTTCTGGCCTTGGTTGTTGCATTGCGCAAACCTTTTTTGGTTCCACTTTCTTTGCTTGATTGCAATGAGTTAAGTTTATTTTTTTCATAACGGGTTCCTGCGAAAAAAGCCACCATGATGATTGCCAAAGTGTAACCAACGATTGCGAGGGTTTTTTTGTTGTAGCCCAGAACTTGTCCTTCCAATTTCATAGATTTCTTTGTTTAATAAATTATTTATTTAGCCTAGCATCAAAAGGCTATTATTTCAAGCCTTTTAATGTTGAGAGATTTTTCAAAAGCTGCGAGCTTATTTCTTGCTGACTCTCACGGCGCGTTTGCGAATTTTGGAAGCTTGGCGCGTTGTGCTTGATTGAACTTTGACACTTTTCTTGGCAGTTTTTGCATGACGCAAAAGTTTGAAAGTCTTGCCTACCAGCAAAATCAACAAGATCAACAAAACCAACACCAAGGAAATTTTGACCGCAAAAGCCACCCAAATTTTGCCATCCAAATTTTGCCTTGCCACTGCCACACCAGCCACACCCTTCACTTTCTCCACAAAATTAATTTTGATGTACGCCTGATCTTGCACAGGTTGAGAATAGATAGGCATTATAGCTGGTTGGGTTTGTTCCTGAGGGTTGGTGGCTTCTGTTTTTTGTTCGCTGATAGTTGCTGTTGCGTCCTCAACAGATTCACCAACCTTAGCCTCCGCATCGGTTTTCAAAACCCCAACCTGTCCAACCTGGATGCTTTGCTCTGCTTCCATCGGATAGACTCCAAAATTTCTCGTTGGAATTTTTTGCGTAGCTTCTTGATAAACTTGACTGCTCACCGCCTTGAGGGCTGCAAAAGTTTTCTCAAATTGAGCTTGCGGAACTTGCAAAACCAAATTTCCTCGCTTGACACTGCCCGTGGTATAAACCAATTGCGTTGAATAAACACTGCCACCGTTGGCCTTGGCAATGGTGATTATTTGCTGTTGCGCTTGATCAAAATTTTCCACACCCAATGCCAATTCGCCTTGCTGACTGGCATCCTCAGGTGCCACAAAACGCGCAGACATATTATAGTTACCACTTGGACCAGCACTGGTCACAGTCGTCCCGCTGCGATTTGAAACTGCTGCAACTTGGCCAGTAGCTTTGTTTGAATTTTGATGCGAAAATTTTGCCACCGCAATCAACATAGCTACAACAATTGCCACCACAACCAGCCAAGCCAAAATGACTTTCTTGCGTTTGAGATGTTTGAGGTCACTTTCCAAATCATGCTCAATTTTTTTAAACTGCTTCTCCCCTGGGAATTTTGTTTTGCTGTTCATTTTTTTATTATTACAAATTTATGCGAAATATAAATATGCGAATATTTGCGAATTGATTATTGTGAATGTATGCGAATACATTGGACATAATACAAATTGTGCGAATCTATGCAAATGATGCAAATATGTGAATAAATCAAACCAATATTTTTATTATACCACTTTTTTGGGAAAAGGAAAAAGCGCTACCAACATAACTGTCAGTAACGCCTTTGTTAAAATCAAAATACAAAATCCGTTAAACTTTAGAATTCCTCGTAAAAAGAATAATATTTACCTCTGGTAACAAACCTTTTAACAATAAAGTCACCAAAAGGTACATAACGATGCCTTTTCAGCATTTTCCTTTCAAAAGATTTGTAGCGTTCTAAAATAATAAGATTCTGGTTAGCTATTCCATCACACTTATCAATCCATCCTCTGATTTTCTCTTCGTAAACTTCTGGCAAGTTATCAGCCTCTTCCTGCGTTCTAACAACCGTACAATGGTCAACAAACTTGTTATCTGGAATACGAACACCCGACAAGACAACGGCATTGCAACCAATAATACAATTATTACCTACGCTACAAGTTTCCAATCTTGCCCCTACACGAACCACAACATTATCTCCTGTATTAGAACACCAAACAACAGAATTAGCCATAAGAAGATTGTTTGTGCCAATAATAGCTGGCCCATGAACCATGGACTTGTGAACTAAACAGCACCCTGAACCAATTTTGATGGCCACCATCATGCCTTCATACTCAAATGAAGAATCAGCATGGGTATGCAAAACCACACCCTCTTGGATATTACAATAATCGCCAATCAAAATAATTCCCTGATCAGGTTTCGTATCTTCGTCCGATCTTAATCTGGCACCACTCTGAATTGCTACTTGTTTTCCAACAATAATAGGACCAATTATGTTTGCATGTTTGCTAACATAACTGGATTCATGAATTCTGGATTTACCAAAAATTCTTCGCTCTTGATACATAAAAACCTCCATTCCATTAAGAGAATTGTGTATTGGATAGATACTAAAAATTGTGAAATCAAAAATATTTTTATATTAAAACTAGCTTCATCTAGCTTCATCTAGTGAAATAATTTTATAGTTTTTTAAAAAACCACTTCTAAAAAATTCTGCTGTAATATTGTACAACTATAAATCTTACGCTTGCTTTTCATTTCTGTCAACAAAAATTTCACCAAAAAAGCAAGATTTTTCAAGGGATATTTTTGGCTAAGATAAGCCATTTTTCGACAAAAAACCCCGCGCAACTTGGCGGGGATTTTTAAGGGGAAAGGTGGATAACTAACAAACTACATATCCGTTCCTGAATAACTCAAGTTCAAAGATTTGTTGATCAAAGGAAAATCTGGCACGATGTTGCCTGGGCCCATAATGCCAAAGAGTGCCCAGTTGCAAAAAGAAGGGTCGCGCGGAAAACATCTTTCGACCACCCCATTCTTGATTTCCAGTGCGCACAAAATTTCACCGCGCCAGCTTTCCACGGCGCCAAGTGCAAAACCATCCTTGCTTTCAAAGGCAGTTTGAATTTCGCCTGCGGAAATATTTTTGACAATTTTTTCAACCAAAGCGAGCGAACTTTGCAATTCCTGAATTCTGATCAGATAACGGCTGTGCACATCCCCCTTATTTTCTTTGGCAATTTCAACGGAATATTTTTTGTAGCTCGCATACGGATGATCCCTGCGGACATCGCGATCAAGTCCCGAGCCACGCGCGGCAATGCCTAGCGCCCCAAAAGCTTTGGCGGCGTCCAAAGGTAGCACACCCGTGGTTTGCAAACGCTCCAGGAAACCATCAGAAGCCAGCGCTTGCGCAACAATTTTTTGCATTTCTTCAACGGCAAGTTTTGCAATTGCGAGCATCTTTTCCAATTTGGCGTTTTCAATATCCATTGCAACTCCGCCTGGGGTGATAAATCCTCGCCAAAAACGATTGCCAAAAATTGCGCCAGAAAGACGCATCATTCTTTCCTTGATGCGAAAACCATTAGCAGCAATGAAAGAATAGCCTGTACCCATGCCACCGATGTTTGCCAAGTCGTGAATATGCATGGTGAGGCGCTCCAATTCGCAAACCAATGACCGCAAATCTTGCGCGCGCTCGGGCACTTGGCAACTGGCAATTTTTTCCGCGGTTTGGACGAAAGCCAAAGTATGCGACGCAGCCATATCACCCGAAAGTCCTTCAATGAAAGGCAGCGCTTGACTTGGAGTTTTTCCTTCTAGCAATTTTTCCACCCCTTTGTGCGTGAAAAAAAGTTTGCCTTCCAAAGTGATGATTCTTTCACCCGCCACATTGAAACGAAAATGTCCTGGCTCAATGATCCCAGCATGAATTGGCCCCACAGGAATTTCAAAAATTCCTTCACCTGCAATGTGATGCATTGGATAAGGCACGCTGGCTTTTTCAAGTTTTGTATTTGTGGTAAAATCTTTGCGCAAAGGAAAAACTTGTTCTGGCACATTTTCATGATGCACCAAACGCCTCGGATCTGGATGCCCCACTGCCACAATGCCAAACATATCTTGCATATAGCGCTCATACCAATGCGCCGCCATTAATGTTCTTGTTAATGCTGGATATTGTGGATCGCTGGCAGGAAGCTGGGCGGAAAGTTTGAGCCATTGTCCAGCAATATCACTGCCAAAAATCACATTAACAGCGTATGCTTGTGTTGTCTGGCGTTCATCAGTGCCAAAAAGCGAAGACAAAACGAGGTCATGTTTTTCCACCAATTCGGTTGCCACCATTGCCAAGTCTTGTCGGTCAATCGAAGCAAAGATTGTGTCGCCTTGCTCGGCTGTTACTTTCACTTGCGGAAAATTTTTGAGAATTTCAATAATTTGCATATTTTTATAAAAATAAATTTTCAATAATCAATTTTCAATTTTCATTAAATTTACAATGCTTCAATAATCAATTTTAAACTAATCAGTTGACTAGGAAAAATAAAAGAGGTATTAACCCTTTTATTATCACTATTGAATCGGTCCGCCCAGGTCAGACTCTCACTTCGCTAGATAATAAAATTTGAAATTGATTGTAAATTGAAAACTGTAAATTGGAAATTGTATTCTGTGTATTATTTGGATATATAAATCGTATTTTTTGCAATTGAATCAATGAAAATCAACCCTTTATCCGAGGTTAAAAAGAAAGTCAGCCCGACCAGCAAAACCAACTGCAAACTCATCACCCAGTGCGTAGCATTGAATTTCTCTTTCTTTTTAATGATTTGCACAGCTTCTTCTTCAGCAGGAAAAAACATAGTAATCGTAGACCAAAGCATCGCATAGGCAATCACACTAAGCGCCAACAGAATGAACAAGGAAAGCACTGGGTGAAGAGCAAAAGCGCTGGTGAAAATCGTATATTCACTGACAAACAACAGTGATGGTGGCAAAGCAATGATCGCCAAAATTCCCAACAAAAACAAGACAGCAGTGTATGGCATTTTTTGCAAGAGGTTTTTGATTTTTTCAGTTTGGGTGGTGCCATAGCCTGTCAAAATCTCCCCCGCTCCAAAGAAAAGCATTGATTTGGTCAAGGTATGCCCAATCATATGAATCACCGCGCCAAGTGCGCTCAAAGGTGAAAGTGCCAAAGCGAAAGTAATTATTCCCATATGCTCAACACTGGAATATGCCAACATGCGCTTGTAATTTTTTTGCACCAACATCATCAAGGCAGGCACCAAAATTGAAACAAAACCGAAAAATAGAAAAAGTCGACTTGACCAAGCGCTACTACCAAGTGCCAAGTCCGCAATAAATCTGAAACGAATGATTCCATACAAGGCAATGTTGAGCAAGATTCCAGAAAAAAGACCAGAAATTGGTGATGGCGCATTGCTGTGTGCATCGGCTAGCCAAATGTGCATTGGCACCAAACCAAGCTTGGCACCAAAACCCACAAAGATAAACACGAAAGCCCATTTGGCAATCTCAGGTGAAATCAAATGTGCATTTTGAAAAAGTGAGGTCAGTCTGAAAATTTCTTCACCCTCAATGCCAGCAAGTGAAGAACCGTAGCCAAACAACAAAATTCCCAACAAGCCCAAACTGATGCCTGTTGAGCAAATAATGATATATTTCCAAGCTGCTTCAGCAGAAGTTTTTTTGCGATAAAGTCCCACTAAAAAAGTTGAAGACAAAGTCGTACCCTCCAGAGCCATCCAAAGCAGCAAGGAATTGTTTGCCAATACCGTCAGCAACATACACAAAGCAAACAGGTGAAGTAAAGCAAAATAAAGTTTCAAATCAGCCAAAGAAATTATTTTCTCCTTATATTCATGACCCATATAACGCACGCTCACAATTGTCGCCATCAAATAAACAAAAGCTACCAGCGTCACCATCAGAGCAGAAAAGCCATCCAGCAACCAAAAAGAATTGTTCCATTGCTCGCTATAACCGAAAAGCGCTGGTAAGGAAACTGCAAAAGCCGCCAGGCATCCAAGTCCAGCAAAGAGCTTGGTGCTGAGCAAAACTTGTTTGGCTTGTTTGAAAAAAATTGCCAAGCCACTGGCGGCTAAAATCAAAACAATGGTGATAAGTGGAGTCATAAAATTTAGCTGAAAATTATTTTTTTAAACTATTCTGTCAAGTTTCGCAATTGTTCTGTATCGCTTGAGCCATAAAATTCTCGAATGCGACTGCCCAAAACTGACAAAATAAAAGCACTAGCCACAATAATCGCAAAAACTCCCAACTCAATCAAAAGCGGCAAGGATTTGACCGTTACCAGCGTGAAGATAGTCACGCCATTTTCCATCACCAGTAAACCCAAAATTTGCGACAAAATGTTTCGATGCACAATCATGGTCGCCAAGCCAATGCCAATCATCGCAATCGAGGCAAAAAGCAAAGTGTCAAATTCCACCACTCCCAAAATTGGAGTGTTTTTCATCACGAAAAAAGTTGCACCCAAAATTCCCACAATCACAAAATAGCTAGAAGCTGGACGCAGGAAAGATGGTGCACTGATCAAGTCTTTGTGCTTTTTCTGCGCATAGCCAATCACGAAAGGCACCAAAATGGTTTTGATCAAAATTGTCACCAACGCAAAAATCCACAAATGTTGTTGCTCATGCTTGAAAGCAAAGGACAAACCCAAAGCAATAATCGCAATTGAAAAAGATGAAAGCGCATAATAACGCACCATGGCATAACTTCGTGCGCGACCGAAAAGCAACACCACAAAGAAAATTGCCAAAGCACCCCCAATTGCAGGCAAACCAATTTCAATCTTGGCAAAGGCCGAAAAAAGCGTTACCAACATACCAGCCAAGGCAGTGAGAAAGGCAATCGACATATATTCTTGCATGCGATAAAATCTCATCTTAACAATAGTTGTTTCCAATAAAGCCAACAAGGCCATCACCACAGACACTTTCAAGACTGCAAACAAAAGCGCTCCAAGCACTGCCATAAAGCCAAAGCTAGCTACGGACACAACACTAAAAGGCAAAACAAAATTAGCCAACAACAAAGCAAAAACTGTCAGCTTAATTGCACTGGCATATTCCAACATTGCCAGATAAGCACCAGAATATTCCAAAATCATCGCCTCATGCACCATCGTCAATTCCAAATGCGTCGCTGGGTTGTCAACAGGATAGCGAGCATTCTCCGCTAAAGCAACCAAGCAAAGCGCCACAAAAGAAAGCAACAAATAAGGATGCGAAAAAAGCAATGTTTGTCCAATCATCCCATCAATTGCAAAAGTTCCAGCCACGAAACTCAAGGTGGCAAAAATCATCACCATGGTCGGCTCAACCAAACTAGCAATGGTCATCTCGCGGCTAGAGCCCATTCCCCCAAAAGCGCTCCCCGTGTCGAGCCCACCCAACACCAAAAAAATAGAACCCAGCATCAGCACCCCAGCCACCAAAAGAAAATCACTCAAACTTGCAAGTTTTCCACCCACAAATAAAAGTGGCAACACAAAAGCCAGCATCATTGAAGTGGCAAGCACCACAAAAGGCACAGCTCGAAAAATCCAAGAAGTAACATCCGAAATTACCATTTCCTTTTTGAAAAGCGTAGCGAAAGTATAGTATGGCAGTAGTGGCGAAGCACCCAAGCGACCTTGGAGTCGCGCCTTGCAAAACCTCACCATTCCCATCGCAAAAGGCGCAATCAAGAGAACAAAAACAGCTTGTAAGATTGTGGCAAAAATTGAATTCATAGGACTTTCAAAAAAATTATAAAAACATAAATAAAGCAAAAATCAAAGTTCCCAACACGAAAAGCAAATAATATTGAATCCGACCGCCCTGAATCACCCTTGCTTTCTGGGCAAAAAAATTCAAACTATTGATAATTGGCTGATAAAAATTTTCTCGCCACAAAGACTTGAAAACCAAGGAGAAAGTGTATTTGCGAATCCAAGGATTTGTTTGCGCCACTGGCACTGAAACGATTTTCTTGTCTCGCCTAATCAAAGGCAAAAAGAAAAAACGAATTGGGGCTGAAAACGCTGTGGCGCTGTACTGCATTGTTTGATCAATCGCTTGACCACAATCCCAAGTTTGATATTTTCTTTCCAAGCCTTCTTTGGACAAATAAACATAAACCGCATAAAGCAAAGCCAAAACAATTACCGGAAAAACAAAAACCAACCAAGAGGAAAGTTGCCCAACAGCAACATAATTTTCCGCAGGCAAACTACCTGTCAACAAATTTGCATGCTCATTTAAAAAAGTCACCACCTTCTTCGCAAAGATGCCAAGCAACAAGACGCTTGCACTCAAGATAAAAATGGGCAGGGTGAGCAAAAGATCTTCTTTTTCTGGACGCTTCTCAAGCTGTTTGCTTCGCGAAAGTCCCAACATGGAAATTCCAAAAATTTTCACCATCGCAAAAACTGCTAGCCCGCTCACGAGCCCAAAAATTGAAAGCACCACTACCACTGTAATAATCGCCTGAGTTTCAAGTTTTGAACTATGTAGCAAGGTAATCAAATTTTGGATGAAACCCCATTCTCCAAAAAAAGTTCCAAATGGTGGCAAGGGCAAGGAACCAAGAATGGCCAGCAGGAAAGCAAAGGAGAAAAATGGCATCAATTTTGCCAATCCACCCATCGCCTCAAGACTACGAGTGTGAAAACGACTAATCGCCACTCCGCTACTCAAGAAAAGCGCAGTTTTGAAAAGTCCATGATTGAGCAAATGCAAAAATGCAAAAGCCAAAATCAAATTTGCAATCCCAGTAAAATCAGTTCCACCATTTTGTGTCAAAATATAAAGAGCCATCCCAATCATAGTGAAAATAAGCCCCATATTTTCGATACTGCTATAAGCGAAAGCCTTTTTCAAATCTCTCTCAATGGCAGCCCGCAATGCCCCACCAAGAGCAGACAAAAGGCCGAGTCCAACAACCACAAGGGCCAACCAACTTGGCAAACCCACAAAAGCAAACGCAATTTTGACAAAACCATAAACCGCCACCTTGAGCATCAAACCCGACATTAAGGCCGAAACATTGCTTGGTGCTTCTGGATGTGCTTGCGGAAGCCAGACATGAAAAGGTGCAAGCCCTGCTTTACTGCCAAAACCAAAAAAGAACAAAGCAAAGGCAGTAGTCGCTAAAGCTGGAGAAAGATTTTGAAAAGCAACTTGCAAATTCGAAAAATCAAACAAAAGATTTCCCCCACTTAAAATCAAAAAACCACCCAAAATGGCAGCCGCCCCCAAGTGCGTCATCACGAAATAGAAAAAAGCAGCTTTCAAGGATTGCTGTTGCTTGTCAGCAAAAACCAAGAAAAAAGAAGCAATCGACATCACTTCCCAGAAAAACAAAAAGGCAAAAGAATTATTGGCAAAAAGCACACCTTGCATCCCAAACACAAAGGTCACAATCAAAAATTGCACCATAGCTGGATTGTAAATTTTTTCATACAATTGCAAATAACGCAAACTATACACACCCACCAACGCAGAAACTCCACTAATCAGCACAAAGAAAATTGCTGAAAGCAGATTAAGGGTTGGAGAAAAATGAAAAAACCAATCCAAATTAGCCAAAACTATCTGTTTTGAAGCAAAATTGAATAGAAAAAGAATTCCAGCAATAAATCCAACTGCGTTCGAGAGCACAAAAAGTTGGGCAGATTTCTTCCATTGCCCACCCAACAAAGCAAAGCCAGCTGAGAAAAACAAGCCCAGAAAATAAGCAAACAAACCGTAAGCAATGAAATTAATTGTCATAAGATTTAGCTAAATTAAAAAACCATTTAACAAAGTTTCTGAGAAATAAATTTTTTGAAAAATATATTGCTTGAGTAAGCCTTTCTTTTTTCTAAAATTTTCCATTGGTTGCCGTTGATTGAGGGAAAATTTTAGTTAAAAAAGAAAGAGCGGCGAGGATATTTGAAAAAAATTTAATTCTCAGAAACTTAAACTTTCATTTTTAAAGCGTGCAAAATTCCACGCAAAATTTCCGTTGGAATTGGCGGATCGCCAGGAATTTTAACATCCACCGGAATCACCTTGTCCACCCCGCCTACCACTGCATAAGAATCTTTCCAAATTCCCCCGTCACAAGCTCCATCGCCCACAGCCACCACCATACACGGCCTTGGCGCTGCTTCATAAGTTGTGCGCACCGCTGTTTCCAAATTGCGCGTCACAGGCCCCGTCACGAAAAGCAAATCAGCGTGCCGTGGAGACGCCACAAAAGAAAGCCCAAAACGGTCAATGTCATAGTAAGCATTATTCAAGGCAGTTAGTTCAATTTCCTCGGCGTTGGTAGAACCGCCATCGACAGCGCGAATCCGCAGTGACCGCCCGCCATAAAGTTTTTTCACAATTTGAGCCACTTGGTTGCCCACAACTTCAAAATCACTATCTGCTGGAAGCTGACGCATTTTTTCTTCACTTTCCGTCACTTTCGGCCCAAGAAACAAAATTCGCAATAAGTTCAAAAATTTCATTTCATTTAAATTTAAAAATTTAATAAATTTAATAAAGTTTAATATTCCCTATCCTATCCCCATTTAGCGTGAGTTGTCAAGCCAAAAAAAGACAATCACGAAACACAAAAAAACACCTGGAAAAAAATTCCATTTCAACAAAATTTCTACAAAAAATTCTACTAATACGAAATCAACTTAATTATTGGTAGCTAGGCGTTGGAGGTTGAGCCTCCATTAGGGAGGCTCAACCTCCTTGTAACCACCAGCGATTTATTTGATTTGGTATTACTATGTTTTAAGCTGGTTATTGGTTATTGTATATTGTTCTTTAAAATTCAAACATCCCAGCCTTGCGGCGCAAAACTTGGCCAGCGCGTTGGTCAGTCAACATACCATTTTTCATAGCCACTTGTCCATTGACAAGCACGCAATCAATTCCTTGACTATATTGATAGGGATTCTCTGGCGTCGCCAAATCTTGGATAGTTTTCGGATCAAAAACCACCACATCCGCAAAATTCCCCTCCGCCAAAATTCCCCGACTTGGCAAGGCAAATTTTTGAGCTGGCAGCCCGCTCATTTTGAAAATCGCCTCTTCCCAACCAATCACTCCTCGCCCACGCACATAAGTTGCCAACACCCGAGGAAATGCGCCAAAATTGCGCGGATGCACCATCTCACCAGTGGCTTGGTGTTCAATATTGTATCCAGAACCATTTGAAGATATGATTGCAAATGGGTTTACCACGGCATCATCCACATTTTTTTCACCCAAAACATCAATCATCGCCACCACGCGACCACCACTAGCAATCAGAATATCAAGCACCACATCTTCCACAGTTTTACCTTGCGTCAAAGCCAATTCGAGCACGCTTTTACGATTGAGAGTTTTATCTAAAGCTGAAATTGAAATTGAAATTTTTGCATAATCAAAACCATTTTCCCGCATTTCTTTGATGACTTTTTCTCTAGTCTTTTCGTTTTTAAGTCTAGCCAACATCATTTTGCGTCCTCCTTCTGCCACCCAATCAGGCAGAACTGTATAAAGCACTGAGCCAGTTGCCGTGTAAGGATAAACATCAAAATGCACCTCCAGGCCATCATTTTTAGCTGTTTCAATCAACTCCAAGGCCTGCTTCATCAATTTCCAATTCTTTTTTCCCATCGCTTTTAGATGAGAAATTTGCAATTTCACCTCAGCTTCACTAGCAATGCGAATCGCTTCCTCAACTGCCCTAATTAAATCGTCGCCCTCTCCACGAATATGCGTGGCATAAACTCCCTTATATTTTTTGACCACTTCGGCCAATTCAACAATTTCTCGTGAAGAAGCCAGTTTGGCATGAGTGTAAACCAAACCCGTGGAAAAACCCAGCGCTCCTTCTTTCATCGCTTGGGCAAGCATTTTCTTCATTGTTTTCATTTCCGCTGGACTAATGTCACGCACTTGGTCGCCAATCAAGCCTCGCCTCAAAGTGCCATGCCCAACCAAAGTTCCGAAATTCAAAGCCAGTCCTTGCTTCTGAACTTGCGTCAAAAAATCTTTCATGCTCAGCCAATTGAAGCTGATTTTTTCCACATCTGTCCATTTTTGAATCGAGCGAATCACTTCATGGCTAGCAAGTGGTGCCAATGAAGAACCACAATTGCCCCCGATGATAGTTGTGATGCCTTGATACAAAAGACTCTCCAGTGCTGGGTCAGAAAAAATTCGCCAATAAGTGTCACTGTGATTTCCCACATCCACAAAGCCAGGCGTCACATATTTGCCTTTGGCATCGATTTCCAAGCGACCATGCTCATTGTGCAAATCCCCCAGCGCGGCAATTTTTTCGCCCATAATTCCAACATCTCCACCAAATTTCGGCCTGCCACTCCCATCAATAATAGTGCCCCCACGAATAATGAGATCAAACATTTACCCTGTTAAATAAGATTGGAATTCTGCTACAGCGCAGAAAACATCTCACTTGTATAAATTATTATTTTTATTTCCTCACCTCCGCCAAAAAATTTAACAGGGTGAATTTTATTTTTATGATACTAAACTAACTAAAATATCCTATCTTAATGGAGCTGGACTCCGAGAGACAGATTAAGTTAACTTAATCTAAATTTTATTTTATGTTTCAATTATACTATTTTTCACAAAGCTGAGCAAACAAAAAAGAATTGAAAATAATTGCGACCGCAAAAAATTTCAACTCTTGAAAAAAACATTCTCACATTCTTGAGAATGTGAGAATGTTTGAGGTGTTTTAATCATTTCGTTTGAAAACAATAGCCAACTGAGAAAAGGTTTTTGGTTTGTATTTTTCCCACTGTTCTTGTTTCACATACAGCATTTTATAGACAATTTTCTTTTGTCTTTCGCTGGCATCTTGACACCATTGCCCTAGTCTTTTGATTTTTTCAAGGTCATCCAAATCTTCTCGTCCCTTGGTTTCCACAATATAAACTGTCCTGCTGTCTGTTTTCACGAAAAAATCTGGATAATAACTCGAAATTGCACCGCTAGCATTTTTGTAGTCAATTTTGAAATGAATTTCAAAATAATTTTTCGCAAAAGAAAGCACATCTTCAGCTTTTTCCAAAAATTCTGCAAATTCCAATTCAAAATCACTATCGCCCACAATCTTGTTAAACACGCTTTTCTTTGGCAACAAATATTTCTTGTCCGTCACTACAAAGGGTCGCGCGCTACTGACTTTGAGATAGTTCCTGATTTCGGCGCTGCCCACATCTTGCACCGTCAAGTCATTGATTGCTTTTTTGAAAGTTTCCACGATAGTCTTGATCGCTTCTGGCTCTGACAAATTTCGCAAAATATTGGCATCCTCGATTTCAATCTGCTCAACGAACAAATATGCCTTGATAAATTCTTTCACTTTGCCAAAAAGAATGTCGTAGCAACCAAACAACCGCAATTCTTTCATAATTCTTTGGGCGAAAAAACCAACCACGCTTTGATAATTTGGCTCCATCATGCTGTTCAAAAAAGTGGTGTGATGCTCTTTATCATCAATCACTTCCTTGAAAACAATTTCCTTTTGATCTTGCTCTGAAAACTGTTTGACTGCGATTTTTGCGTTGCCAAAATTGCCAACTTCAAGTAGTTCAAGATTTTTATATTCCCTTTGAATTCTCGGCGTCAAAACTGGCAGCTCGATGTCCAAATTTTCCAAATCCTTTTTTTCATTTTGATCATCAACTTCAATCACAGTTGGCGTGATTGGCAAGCCACTTCGATCCATTTTGCGTTTTTCCAATTCCACGCCCTCGGCCTTGATTGATTCAACAAATTCCATAAAAGCTGGCGTGCCGATAATGCTGACACATTCTTCGATGTCTTGACCAAAAAACATTAGGCGAAGTCCGCGACCCAAAGTTTGCTCTGGCAAAATTTTTGAATCTGCACCATAGGGACGCAAGCCCACAATGGTCGTCACATTTTTCACATCCCAACCTTCTTTGAGCATCAACACTGAAACAATCACTTTATATGGACTTTCGAGACTGTCTATGTCATTGGCCTGCTTGCGAAGTTCTTGCAATTCCTTTTCTTTTTTGCCCGTAGCGCTTTCGGAAATTTCTCCGCTTTTGTTGGTGTGAATGGTCAAAACTGCCCCTTTGAGTTGCGGATAATTTTTTTCCAAAAACTCTGCCACATCGTCGCAATTGGTGGTGTCGTTGGTCATAATAAACAAAATTGATTTTTTCCTCATTGGCAAAAGTGTTTCATAGGCCTTGCTCCATTCTTCCACTCCAAGCCTGATGAAATCTTCATATTTCTCAGAAAAAATGGCACTTTGCTTTTCTTGCAATTTTGCCCTGCTGGCCTCATCTGGCAAAATGGGATTTTTCACCACGCCTTGAGCAATGGCTTCAACCAAGGGATAGTCTGAAACAGTTTGCACAAAAATTGAGCCATTGTTGCTTTTGGGGGTGGCAGTCACATCAATTTGCAAAGCCAGTTTTTTGCCTTTTGCCAACAAGCGATTGTGGATGTCCTCGATTGATTTGAACCATGCCATTTTTGGATCGTGAATATGATGAGCTTCATCGTTGATGACCATCAACTCATCGACTTCGCGCACAATCTCGCCCAGATCAATTTTTGAATCGTTGGTTTTGCCAGTCACTTTTTCGCCCAGAAAATAGTCCATTGAATTTTCATCTTCAGCGCTGAAATTTTTGACATCACTTTCATAGACCCGATGAATATTAGTCAAGAAAATATTGCCTGACTTTGAAATCGTGCCAACCTCGTCCTGCAAATGCAGTTTGAGTTGAAAATCATCTTGCCAGTTTTGACCGCCGTAACCATTGTCTGGCAAAATTGGGTCTTCATAAAATATTTTCAAGCCCTCGAAATCATTTTTGATTCTGTCCAGCACGATGATGTTTGGCGTGATGAGCAAAAAGTTTTTTGAAAGCTCGGAATCTTTTTCATATAGTTTGTGAAAATATGACCAAGCCAAAAGCAAGCTCATCACTTTGGTTTTGCCGGCACCGGTTGCCATTTTGATCACCAAGCGAAGCCAATCCTCATCAAACATATTCGCTGAAACTCTGCCGAGTTTGTCAAATTTCAGCAAGTCATATTTGCCTTGAACTTTTTCCACATCATAAAGCCAGATGATTGTTTCTACTGCTTCTCGCTGAGCGAAATAATATTGAAAAGAAACACTTGAGCCATCTTTGGTAAAAGTTGTATGTGGCTCTTTGAACCACCAATTCAAAAGGGCTTTGGAAGTTTCACTGGCTCCAGCATATTCATCTTTTCGCCAGCGAAAAATTTTCTCTCGCAACTCAGGCACAAAAGGCGGCAAAAGTTTTTCATAGCCCTCTTTTCGCAAATCTTCGTCAGCCGGAAACCACCTAATCGCCGGATCAAGAATTTGGAATTTGTCTTTGGGAAAATTTTTATGCAGTGCCATAAATTATTCTTAAACTAATATCCTCACTTATTTAGCATTCTTTATGGTGAAAATTCTTAGGGACTAAGTCCCCAATTGGAGACTTAGTCCCTAAGAATTTTTTTCAAATATTCACTTCAATCACCTTCGTCGTGTCATTGCCAAAAATATCAATGACTTTGATAGCAATTTTCTTGCGACCTTTGGAAATCTCTTTGAACGCTGAGGTCAATTCGCTGGTGCGGTCTTTTTTGGTGCGGAAAGATTGCCATTCATTTTCAAAAATAAATCCGCCAGTCCATTTTTCTTCAAAATCATCCAGTTGCATTTGCTGAGCAATCACAGAACCGTCCAGTCTTTGTGGCAGATGTTTCTCTTTGGCAACTCGCACGATTTCTTTTTTGCTTTCAAAATCAAAATCCACCGACCAATAGTCGATCCAGTCAGTCCATTTTTTCGTCAAAACTTCTTCTTCAATCAAATCGCTTTGCTTGTCTTTGGAAATTTTGATCACTTTGCCTTCTTTGATCACAATTTTGCTTCCGCCGGCTTGCAATTTCTCTTCGACTTCGCCGGTGTTGTCTTGATTGTAAAAAACTGAAAAATCAGTCAGCTCAATGGCAACCTCTTTGACATTTCCTCGTCCGCGAATAATGGGTTTGACTTCGATATATGCGACATCATAAAATTTCACTTGCCCTTTTTCGACGGCTTTTTTGTCAAAAACTTCGCGCGGGATGACTTTGAGTTGCACATCAATGCCTTTTCTTTTTCCAACCTCCAAGTCCAAGCCCATCTCCCAATCAAAACCCAACACATCGACTTTGGTAATTTTCTTTTCGGCGCACTCTTGAACTATTTTTTCCAAAAAGTCATTCGTCACGGGTGTGTCGATTGCGCCGACTGCCACCAAGCGGTCTCTTTTCTTGCCAACAAAACAATTGAAAGAATCCACCGCCTCGGCCTTGTAGGCTGACAAAATGAGTTTCACAAATTCTTTTTCTTTGTTTTCTTTTTGCAATCTTTTTTCTTCTTGCCTCAAGTCCTCATTGACGCTCAAGAATTTTTCGCGCTCATATTTTCCAATGTTGAGAATTTCAAAAGCTCTAAAATCTTTGCCAGCTTTTTTCATTTCACGCTGAACGCCAATCATTCTTTTGCGAGTGGTGTGAATTGAAAACTTTCCCAAATCCGAGCCAATCCATTTTCGCCCAAGTTTTTCTGCCACCGCCAAAGTTGTGCCAGAGCCAGCAAAAAAATCCGCAACTAGGTCACCTTCATTTGAAGACGCCTGAATTATTCTTTCTAATACCTCATCAGGTTTTTGAGTTGGATATCCTAACCGCCTATCATCTTTCGGATCTAGAGCCTTTAAATCCCAAACAGAATCAACAGTTAAGCCCTCTAATTTATAAAGAATTGCATTTTCATCTACCTCTTGATTTGGATGTTCTTTTTTCCATTTTTTTACAAAAACATCAAACCTTGAATCAGTAACTGGGTAATTATGTCCCCTTATTTCATTACTATTCACTAAATATCTATTCCATCTCTTAAAATCAATATTATTTTCGAAGTTATTATCTTTAAGTAATTCAAATTTTGGATCTCCTTTTTTATAAAAAAGAATTGTGTCATGTTTTCTAGGAAAATAATTTTGAACTTGACCTTGATATGTTCTATATCTCCAAATTATTTCATTTTTAAAATTATTTGTCCCAAAAATTTCATCTAATATTAGTTTCATATATGCACTTACTCTCCAATCGCAATGTACATAGATACTGCCATCATCCGCCAAAAGTCCGTGCATCAATTTCAAGCGCTCATAAATCATCGCAATGAAACTGTCGGCACCTTTGCCCCAAGTGTCACGATAAGCAATTTCCTCAATCACGGATGGCTTCTTGGTGAAAGAATCTTCACCAATTTCAATGTTCATCGAAAAATCCGCCCCCACATCAAAAGGCGGATCAATATAAATCAATTTCAGTCCGCCCTCAGCTTCGATTTGTTTGCGAAGCGGACCATTTTTGAGTGATGACAAAATCAACTTGTTGTCGCCCCAAATCAACTTGTTCGTCCAGCCGGCTTTTTGTCTGCCAGACATATCCAAAAGCGTGCGTTGTCTTTCAATTTTTTCCTCGCTTCTCGGTTCATCAATCTGCTCAATGGTTTGAAATGGCAAAACCGTGTTTTCCACTTCATCAGTTTTTCCATTCCACAAAAGCTCAACTTCTTTGGCATTATCAAAAAGCAAAAAGCGATATTTTTCTGGCAGTGGCTTGTTTTTTTCGAGATACCTCAAAATATCCCTCTTTTCATTTTCAGTGATTTTCAAAGACATAAAAAAGACGACTTCTTTAAAGATAAGTCGCCGAGCATTCCAAAAGTAATTCCGCTTGATGGGTGCTCCGACGGCAACCACACTCAAAAAAACATCGAAATGTCCCAATCGTGTGCATCGGAATCACCCATAAAGGGCGCGATTGGGACAATCTGCTTGTTGTTTTTCGATATTTTATTTAAATGTGGTTGCATTACAAAAATACCACCAATCCGCCCAAAAAGCAACCCGACCACCCTCATGCTCCCATGGAAAAAAATATAATTGAAAATAATTGCGACCGCAAAAAATTTCAATTCTTTCAAAAAGCATGCTGACGCTATTTTTACCAGCAAAAAAGCACCCCTGCGGATGCTTCTTTTGAAAAACTATTTTCTTTTTTTGCCAATAACTTTGACCAATTTCTTACCCTCAGTGTTTATTTTTCTTTCCACTTTTTTCACATCCTCTTCTGCTGGCAAATTCTCAGGAAAAATTCCCTGCTCTGTGAGAATTTTTCGCACACTCTTGTTGTTTTTCATATGCTCCAATGAAATAGGCTGCTCTCCTTGCAATTGAGTGTCTCGTTTTAAGGTGAAATTTGTGATTTCATTGGCGAAATCTTTAGCCTTGATCGTGATGGCTGGCAAAAAATCAGCCAAGGCGCGACTGTTTTTCACACCTAATTTTCTCTTCATTTCTTGGGTTGTACTGCCACCAAAAAGCGCCTGATCGCCCTTGCTTCTGATTCGAGCAAAACCAGTTCCATCAACCCCTCTTTCGTAAATAATGCCGGACAATTCTTTTTCTGAATTGGTCAATTTTTCGCGAAAAGTCAATCTTTCAATTTCGGAAATTCTTTTTTCAATAATTTCTTGCTTTCTGGTCTGCACAGCAAAATATGCCATTGCAAAAGCAATCGCTTCTTTGCGTGGGTCACCATTTTGCGCAATCAAATAGCAAGCATGCCGAGTGAGCGCAACATCATCAATTTTTCTTTTCGCACCAGAACCAACCCCAACCATTTTGCCGACCTCGGAAAAATGGTCATCGATTGTGAGCTTACTGTTTTGACAAGCAATTTTGGCCTTTTCAATAACTTTTTGAAAATTTTTCCATTGGTCATATCCCAACAAGAACTGCAAATCCCTGGCAAACCAAAACTCGAAACCATTCTCAGTTTCTTGCGCATAGTCATTGAAATTTTTGTGCAATTTTTGCACGATTTCTTTTTTCATATTTTTTAGCACTTTAAAAATTACTTTTTTATAGTGCTATTGTATCACCTTATTATTTCAAATGCAACTTTTTTAAGATTAACCTGCCCTCAAGTTTGAAAATCAAAAAACCCACCGCAGTGAGTTTTTTATATGTTTTATATTGCAATAAAATCTAAACCCAGCCTTTGGTTTCCAACCCGATTCTGGCAGCTTCGCGTTGCGCTTCTTGTTTGGAATTTCCTTCTCCTTCAGCCACCAAGTCAGCGCCCAAGAAAATTCCCACCACGAATTGCTTGTCATGATCTGGCCCCCATTCTTTCAGCACGCGATAAGATGGCGTCAATTTTTCACTTTCCTGCGCGCGTTCTTGGAAATAACTTTTCGGATCAAGATAAAGTTTCTTTTCCAAAATCTCTTTCAAATTCACCACCACGCGCTCCAACACAAACTTCTTGGCACTGTCATAACCCTGGTCAAGATAAACTGCCCCGATAATTGCTTCCAAAGCGTTGGCCAACAAATATTGTCGCGCGCGTCCCACATCCTTGGCTTCTCCCCGACTCATCAACAAAAATTTTTCCACGCCCAATCCTTGCGCCACTTTGGCCAGCATTTCCCCATTGACCAGCGCACTGCGCCAACTTGTCAGTTCGCCCTCGGGATTCTTGAATTTTTTGTAAAGATATTCGGTCACAATCAATTCCAAAACTGCGTCGCCCAGAAATTCCAAGCGTTCATTGTGATCCAATTCATAACTGCGATTCTCATTCAAAAAACTGCGATGTGTCACCGCTTGTTTTAAAAAAGAAATATTTTCAAACTCAACCCCAATCTCTTTCGCCAAAGCTTCAACCATAATTTTTGAAAATCCAAAATCCAAAAATCAAATCACAAACAAAATCCAAAACTCAAAATCCAAAAATCGCCTTTTTGAACTTTGAAATTAAGTCATTTATTTGACATTAGACATTTGGAATTGAGATTTTAAAATAATTTAATTTTTTTCCTCAATTATTTCATTTTCCTCAATTATTTTATCTTCTGC
>JBAXHR010000002.1:0-17262 GCA_037138835.1 Candidatus Moraniibacteriota bacterium
TTTTTCAAAATACTACTCTCTTAGGTACTGGTTTAGTATAGCCAGGACTGGTCACACCATGCAAACCCAGCTAACCTCCCTTGACCTCAAAACCGACACCAATCTCACCACCCTTGCAGGATTGCAAACTTCCATCGATGCGCAACTGCTCTTGGCAGGAAGCTCTTTGCAAACCCTCACCACCGACCAAAATGCAATCAAAACCCAGCTAGACAGCATCCAAACTCAAGCCAATCAAAACACCACCGCCACCACCCAACTGCAAACTCAAATGGATTTGCTCAAAATTCAAAACCAAGCGCTGACTGACTTGGCAATTGCCATAGAACCAAAGAATCTGATTTACAAAGACAGTCTCGGCAACCTTGATTTGCTCGGAGGAAAATTGGAAGCCAGTGAAATCACCGCAGGAATTTTGAGCATCAAAGTGGTTGATCAAACCAAGCCAACCATTGGTCAAGCTGTCATCATCAAAGTCAGCAAAGATGAGAACAATGACGGCATTGATGACATCACTGGCAGTGATGGCAAAAGTGTGCAAGTGCAGACCAGGGCAGTGGAAGCAGGTTCCAAGGTGTTTACTAGTTTCGTGAAAAATCCTGGGTCTTCCAGTTGGGTGGAAAAAACCAAAGACTCTCAAGAAGATTACAATGGCTTTGAAATCAAACTTCAAGAACCAGTCAAGGAAAATGTGAGTGTCGATTGGTGGATCGTGCAGGTGAAATAGGGTACACTGAGCCCCTTAAAGGTAGCGGGAGTAGAAAATGCCATACTTTACAATGTTCGTTACGAAACAACGGACGAGCAGATGAAAATGATTTCCGTAGTAGGGGTGGCCTTGATAGACACTGGAGACAGTGGTGATTTGAAAGTTAATGAAGAATTAGCTAGCAAGCTATCACTTAAGCACCTAACTACGGAGGTTTTGATAGGTGGGTATTTTACCAATCAAAAAAAGGTTAAATACCGAGAAATTATTTACAATAGTGGTGGTGTAGTTTTCACTGGGCATGTGATAATAGGAGATGCCTCATCCAAGTTTGCAATTATTGGGTTGCATTATCTCCGAAATGCTGGAGTAGAGAGCATCAATTGCTTAGCAGGGGAAGTAACCTTTGAAAAGCCAGCAACAGCAAAATCCACTTGCACTATTGCCACGAACTAAAAAAGACCTCTTGCTTGCATCAGTTTGCAAGAGGTCTTTTAATAATTTGTCCAAAACTAATTCATAAACGGTAGCGACTCAGCTCAAGGCGCCAATTTCCACGCCAAATTTTTCTTTGAAAATTCTTTTCATCTGACGCATTTCCTCTTTCATAATCACAAATTCCTCCTGGAAATTTTCTTGCGCAGTCACATAACTCTCAATCAAATTCTGCGCCTTGTTGATTTCTGCTTTCAATTCAGTGCGCACTTCTTCCAGCCGATTTTCAAGCGTTCCAACTCGATAGTTGAGCACTTTAAGCTGATCTTCAGCTGACTCAAGTCGGTTATCAATTCCATCAAGCCTGGTTTCAACTTTATTAAAGCGACCATCAATAGCTTGCAAAATTATTTGAGTTTGCTTTTCAAGATCTTTGAGGGTAGCATATTCATTTTTATTTTTTTCATTCTTTTTATTCATATAGCAATTTTATGTCAAAGTAATTTCGATGTCAAATTCGCGGGAGAATTCTTTTCCCTTTTTCTTTTTTTGTGCTATTATCTAATTGTGCTTAGTCAGATTTTTCAGCAAAAAAATTAGTCAGAAAAACAAAAAAATTTCAAAATGATTTTTCGAAAAGAAAAACTAAGATCGATGTCAAAACCAAAATCTTCAAGGAGGATAGATGGGGTTTTTTCGGTTGCTACAATCAAGCAAAATCAGCCTGCGCGCACAGCGTTGGGCAAGCAAGCAACAACTTTCAAGACGCAATTTTGGGTTGACAAGCGAGAACAAATTTTTTGCAGGGCAAAACTGTTGGCGGGTTTTTCGCGACAAGTGGTTTGCAAAAAAACATGGATATCAGTTGGCAAAAAATTGAGCGTGAGAAAAGCAACTTTTTCAACTGGCAGTTTTCAATTCAATTTGCGTCAAAAGGAAAGTTTGCAACGAATTGCAGCGCCGTCTTTTTCCAGCGCAAAAAGTCAAAATTTTCCAACAGCGAAAAAACAAAGAAGTTTTTTTTCGCAACTCAAAAGAGAGTTCACTTTCAATTCCATTTTCACCAAGCGCGCCTTTTCTTCGATTTTGATTTTGGTGATTGTGGCGACCAGTTTTTTTCAAAATTCCAACAAAGCAGTGGGCGCAACTTACACTTGGAATCAAACCAGTTGGGCAGGTGGGCAAACTGGCAACAGAGATGTGCATCCAGGAAAAGTTGGGGGCTGGGATGAATATGCCAGCAAAGATGCTTTTGTCAAAACCGTCAATGGTGGCAATGATTTGCAACTCAATTGGACAACAGGATCTTCAATGCAAACTTCCGATGCGGGCACGGGAGACTTGCCAAATGTAGGCGGTTTCAATGCTGGCACGCATAGTCAAACCAAGACCAGATCTTCTGGTGCCAATGGGCGGGTGGATTTGGGTTATGGTGGGATTGCAGCGGTTGCTTCTGGCTTGGGTCATAGTTTGTTGCTCAATTCTGACAACACCGTTTGGGCTTGGGGGGAAAATGGCAGCGGGCAATTGGGTGACAACACTCAGACTGCTCGTTTGACTCCCGTGCAAGTTCGCGATTCTGCTGGTAGCAGTTATCTGGTTGGGGTGGAAGCTTTGGCAGTTGGCAACAATCATTCGTTGGCACTAGCTAGTGATGGCACTGTTTGGGCTTGGGGAGATGGTGCCAGTGGACAACTTGGAGGCGGAAACAACAGTGCTAGTTTGTTGCCAAGCAAAGTCAAAAATGTTGATGGAACAAGTCAATTGACTGAAGTGCTTGCCATTGCAACTGGCAATGGTTTTTCGATGGCACTGAAAAAAGACGGCACCGTTTGGACTTGGGGACTCAACGACAAAGGTCAATTGGGGGTTGGAACCAACACCAACACCAATTTGCCAGTGCAAGTTACCAGCCTTGCTCAAGTTTCAACAATTTCCGCTGGAGTCGACAGTAAAACAGCCCTAGTGGTGACCGCCGACGGCACCGTTTGGACTTGGGGAGATGGCAGTTTAGGACAACTTGGCAATGGAAGTTCGCTCGACAGCAAGGTGCCTGTGCAGGTGACAGGACTTACGGGAGTCAGCAATGTGAGCGGCGGGAAAAATATGTCCTTGGCGCTGAAGAACGACAAAACTGTTTGGAGTTGGGGAACCAATGTTGATGGTGAGCTTGGAGATGGCACCAACAATTCTTCAAATACGCCAGTTGCAGTTTTGAATTTGACCAATGTCAATTCCATCAGTGCTGCCAGCACTCATAGCTTAGCAATCAAAACCGACAACACAGTTTGGAGTTGGGGAAACAACAACAAAGGTCAATTGGGCGATGGCACTGTCAGCAGGAAAAATGCACCTGTGCAGGTGGTTGGCTTGGGGGCCGGCACCTTGGTTTCGGTTGCGGGCGGGCAAAGTTTTTCTTTGGCTTTGAAATATGATGGGAGCGTGATGGCTTGGGGTTGGAATGCTAGTGGACAACTGGGGGACAATACCACCACTGATCGAAATGCTCCATTGGCAATCTGGGGTCCAGCCACTTCGACGCCTGCCTCAAATTTTACCAGCATCTCCTCAGGCTATGCTCACAATTTGGCGCTCAAAAGTGATGGCACGGTTTGGGCTTGGGGCAATAATGGCTTTGGTCAACTTGGCGATGGGACTAGCATCAGTCGCTTCACACCTGTGCAAGTATTGGGGCTGACCAATGTGTTGGCAGTTGCAGCGGGATACAATCATTCTTTGGCGCTCAAAAATGATGGCACAGTTTGGGCTTGGGGTTGGAACGCATACAGTCAGCTTGGCGATGGCACTCAATCTATTCGCAATTTGCCCGTGCAAGTCAAAGCTTCCGCCACTCCGGGGGACTATTTGCAAAATGTTTCAGCAATTTCTTTGGGCGATACACATTCCTTGGCACTGAAAAATGATGGCACTGTGTTTGCCTGGGGAGGAAACGGGCGTGGACAAATTGGAATTGGCTATGTTAATTCGATGCAAGTCTATCCACAACAAATTAAAGATGCTATTGGTAGTGGTTTTTTGACTGGGGTTTCAGCCATTTCTGCTGGGGGGTACTATTCCTTGGCTTTACTCACAGGGGGCACTGTTTGGAGTTGGGGAGCCAATGACCAAGGGCAGTTGGGAGATTATTCTTCAGTTGATAGAATTTTGCCAGTGCAAGTTGTGGATCAAACTTTATTCGGAATTACGAATATTTCAAAAATCAGTGCGGGTTATCAGCATTCAATGGCATTGAAAAATGATGGCTCCTTGTTGGCTTGGGGTTGGAATGCCTATGGACAACTTGGCACGAATAACCGCAATTCAGCTACAATTGCTTTGCCCGTCACCGGAGCAGGAACTTCTAATGTAAAAATGGTGGAAGCTGGCAACAATCACACTGTGATGCTCAAAAACGATGGTACAACTTGGGCATGGGGCTGGAATGCGTATGGGCAGCTCGGTAATGGTGATACTAATGATAATATAACACCAGTGCAAGTAGTAGGGGGAGTTGGAAGCGCAAATATGAATATGATTTCTTGTGGATACACCTATTCTTCGGCGCTTACCTCGGGAGATGGCAGTGTTTGGACTTGGGGTAGCAATGGAAATGGTCAACTGGGTCAAAATAGTATTCAAGCCATCAATCTGCCAGTGCAGGTTTGGAGTCCAGCTTCGGGCACGATGAATGTGGGTCACACCTTTTATTTTTCCAATGGTATTTTTGATTCGGCTATTATTGATTCTGGCAGTTTCAAAACATTTACAACTTTAAACTACAATCTTACAACGCCCACGGGAAGCAATGTTTCTATTGATGTGCGTGCAGGCAACAACCCGACAGTTGATGGTAGTTGGTCAACTTTGATTGGGGTTGCCAATGGTGGAGATATTTCCTCCTTGGGGCAAAAACGCTATTATCAATATTCTGTCAATCTAACAACCACGGATTTGAATGTGTCGCCTTCTTTCAATGATTTGACTTTGAATTATGCTTATTTCCCATCCCCAGGGCGTTTGATTTCTTCACCTTATGATGCTTCAGACGCGGCCAATATTTTGTCCAAAATCAGTTGGTCGCGTTCACTTTCCAGTGGCACGGAGGTGCAATTTCAAGTGCGAACAGCCCCAAATCAGGCGGGCGTGCCAGGCACTTGGTCTGCATGGGTCGGTCCAGATGGCACTTCCAGCACCTATTTTTCGGACAACATTGGTGGTCAGGCAATGCCAAGTTTGGTGCGGGATTCTGCCAATGATCAATGGCTTCAATATCAAGCCTTTTTGCTTTCAGACGGCTTGAGCTCGCCAACTTTGTCAGATGTGACGATGCAATATGTGGTCAATGCGCCGCCAGAAGTCCGAAATGTGAGCGCCTCGCAAGATAGCGCTGGTTTGGTTACGGTCAGTTATGAAGTACGCGATCCAGACACCAGTTTTGCGCAAAATGTGACTCCGGGCAAAGTTGCAATTGGACTGCAATATTGCACCGCCAATTGCGCAAATGTTGGCAGTGAAGTTTGGGCCAATGCCTCCACAGTCGGCGGCAATGTGGGCGCTAATTTGACAGTGGAAGAAGTCAATTGGCGAGTTTATCAACTCACTTGGAATGCCAAAAGTGACTTTGCGGGCAATTTTAATGGCGCCAATTTCAAAGTGCGGGTCAAGGCCAATGATTCAGAGGGCGCCAATAATTTGGGCTATGGCAATTCTGGCAATTTTATGCTGGACACTAAAAACCCTGTCAATGTGAATTTTTCCATTGATCATCCTGCCAACAAATTGCAACTGACCACGCCAAATGATGATTCAAGTTTTCAAATGCTGGTTTCCAATTTTGCAGATTTTCACGGCGCAACTTATCAAGCTTTTCAAGCAGAATATGCTTATGCCAATCTGCCCGACGATCCAGCCACAGTTTTTGTGAGGATTAAAGATGCTTATGGCAACTACACCACCGTCAGCAAACAAACTCCCAATAAGCTTAGTGACATTGTTTTTTATGATATCTCCAATGTGTCCACCGCTGAATATCGCGAGTTGATTTCCTGGAAATTGCCGACTTTGGGAGAGCTGGGCAGTGGTGGTTTTGCCAGTTACAACATTTGGCGTTCAGTTGATGGCGGTAGCTACACCTTGCTCAACACGATTTCTGATAAGAATGTAAACTATTATTTGGATTCTAGCTTAAGCACCACTTCCAATTATGCCTACAAAGTTGTGCTTCAAGATGGTGATGGAAATCTCTCCGCCTTTTCCGATATTATTAGTGATGCGCCAGACGCAGAGGGAGGGGCTAGCGCCACCGCACCAGTGCTTTCCAATGTGCAAATTTCTTCCTTAAGTTCCAGCAGTGCCATGGTGACTTGGGAGAGCGATGTCTTGGCTGATTCAGTGGTTGGCTTTTCACAAACTGCTGGTCACTTTACCAGTGAAATTGGCACAGGAACTTTGACAACCAGTCATAGCGTTACCTTGACAGGACTTGCGCAAAATACCAAATATTATTTTCAAGTCAAATCAATTAGTGTCGGCAATGGTGTCACTTCGGATGACAATTTTGCAACTGCAGGCAATCATAATGGTTATGATTTCACAACTTTGTCGGCAGATGTGACGGCGCCAATAATCTCAACTATTTCTTCAACCCCAGCTACAACTACGGCTTCAATTGCTTGGACAACCGATGAAAATGCCACTTCCTTTGTGGAATATTCCACCAATAATGGTTTTGGCACAGGTAGCTCCTATGGTAGCTATGATTTGAGCTTGACGCATTCAATTACCTTGCCCAACTTGTTGACTCCAAATACAACTTATTATTTCAAAATTCACTCTCGTGATGGTTTTGGCAATGAAGCAATTTCGGCTCAGTATAGCGTTCGAACCAATCCTCTGGGAGACTTGACAGCGCCAACAATTAGCAATTTAATTGTGGTTAGCAAAACGCACAACACCGCCACCATCACTTGGGAAACCAATGAAACAGCCACTTCCTTTGTGGAATATGGCACCACGCCTGCCTATGGAAACACCTTCGGTGATGCCTTTCTGGTTGCGGGTCCGCCGTTTGCCCACAGTGTTGCTTTGCCTCAAACTTTGACGCCAGAAACAACTTATCATTATCGGGTGCATTCCACCGATGCTTCAAATAATGAAGTTGTTTCCATCGATGCAACATTCACAACTGAAATTGATCCTCAAGACATCGTTGCGCCAACCTTGACAGCTGGGCCAACTTTGCTAGCGGTTTCTTCGACTTCCGCCACCATCACTTGGTCAACCAATGAAAATGCCACTTCCTTTGTGGAATATTCTCCCACACTTGGCAATTTTCAATCCCAACAAGGCAGTTCCACGCTGACTCAAAATCACAGTGTGACCTTGCTTAATCTTAATCCAAATACGGCTTACTATTACCGCCTAAAATCAGCAGATGCATCGAGCAACACCTTGACTGTTGATAATGGTGGAATTGGTTTTTCTTTCACAACCAACGCTGGTCAGCCACCTGTTTTGGACGGCGCACCTGTGGTGAGCAAAAGTTTCGACAATGCTTCAATCAGTTGGAGCACAGATCTTAATGCTGACTCTTTTGTGGAATATGGAACTTTGGCAAATTTTTCCAATGCCAAAGTGCTTGGAAAATTTGACAGCGTCAAAAATCATACTGTGGCTTTGGCAAATTTAACTGCCAGCACTACTTATTTTTTCCGCGTCCGTAGCACGGCAGAATTTGAAATGGTTTCAGGCAGTTATTCGCTTACAACTGATGCGTTGCCCGCCGGTCCGCTGATTTCCGCGGTTGCTTCCACGGCAGTTACGCATCAAAAAGCTGTCATCACTTGGAACACCAATTTGCCAGCCAATTCTTTTGTGGAATATGGCACGACTTTGGCTTATGGCAAACTTTTCGGCAGTGAAAATCTCAACACCACGCATAGCGTAACTTTGCCTGCTGACTTGGACGCTTCCACGACTTATCACTACCGAGTGCATTCCAAAGATGAGGCAGGAGTTTCGAATTTTTCTGGCGATTATGCTTTCAACACCTTGGTCACTCCGATTCCGGATGCGCCTCAGATTGTGGTCTCGGCACCGACTTCTATCACGGAAAAAAGCGCTGTGCTCAACTGGACCACTGATTTAAATTCAGATTCTTTTGCGGAATATGGCACGGATACTGCTTATGGCAAAATTTTTGGGCAAAGCGCACTGCTGACAACCCACAGCGTTTTGCTTCCGCAAGATTTGTCAGCCAGCACTACTTATCATTATCGCCTCCACTCCACGGATAGCGCAGGAAACAAGGGAGTTTCAGGGGATTACACTTTCCAAACCCTAACTGCTCCAATTCCAGCCGTGCCACAAATTACAGCAATTTCTTCCAACCCAACTTACAACAGCTCCACCATCACTTGGGCAACTGATTTAAGCGCTGATTCTTATGTGGAATATGGATTGAATGCAACTTATGGCAGTAATTTTGGAAATTCCACCCAAGCCACTGCACATACCGTAGTCTTGCCAACAGCTCTAAGCGCCGCAACAACTTATCATTTTCGCGTGCATTCTACTGATGCTTTGGGCAGTGAAGGTGTTTCTGGCGATCAAACTTTTTTGACTTCGCCAACGCCAATTCCAGGGGTGCCTCAAATCACCAATGTTGCCAGCTTCGCAATCACGCACAGCAGTGCTAGCATAAGCTGGAACACGGATATTTCCTCAAATTCTTTCATTGAATATGGTGAGAGTATCGCCTATGGAAAAATTTTTGGCAGTGATAGTTTGACCACTACCCACAGTTTGATTTTGCCAAGTGACCTAAGTCCTGCCACTACTTATCATTTCCGCGTCCGCTCAACTGATGTAGCTGACAATCAGGGAACTTCTAGCGATTATTCATTTACGACTTCGCCTGCCCCAGTGCCTGCAATTCCACAAATCACTGGCGTCCTTTCTGCATCCGTTGTTCACAATACAGCAATCATCATTTGGAGCACGGATGTGACTGCCAACTCTTATGTGGAATATGGCACGACTTTGGCTTATGGCAAAAGTTTTAGCAGTGGAGTTTCGACCACCTCGCATAGTGTCAATTTGCCAGCCGACCTGAATCCTGCGACAGCTTATCATTATCGCGTGCATTCGACAAATGCGCTTGGCACTGAGGGAATTTCTGGTGATTACACTTTCACTACCCAATCTACCCCTGTGCCACCAGCGCCCCAATTTAGCAGTATTTCCGTAGTTGGTCTTTCGCACAGCACTGCCACTGTCAATTGGCTGACTGATTTGAGCGCGGATTCTTTTGTGGAATATGGACCGACAGTTGCTTATGGCAAAACTTTTGGTGATGGAATGCTCACGATTTCACATAGCGTTTCCTTGCCAACAGATTTGATTCCAGCTACTACTTATCATTTCCGCCTGCACTCAACCGATGCCATTGGAAGCAAGGGCGTTTCTAGTGATCGAACCTTTGCCACTTTGCCAGCCCCAATTCCGGGTATGCCTCAAATCACTGCCGTGGCAACTTCAGGCATAACTTACAATAGTGCCACTATCAGTTGGAACACAGATTTAGCTTCAGATTCTTTTGTGGAATATGGCAACTCCTTGGCTTATGGCAAAGTTTTTGGCAATGGCAATTTGACTACTTCGCACACGGTTGCCTTGCCGCAAGATTTGTCGCCAACTTCTACCGTTTATTATCGCGTGGTCTCGACTGATGGCGCTGGAAACAAAGGAGCTTCTGGCAACAGTACTTTCACAACTTTGGTAGGTCCAGATTTTGTAGCGCCACTCATCAACAATGTTTCACTCTCCAATTTGACTGACAATGGTGCTACTTTGAATTGGCAAACTAGCGAGAACACAGATTCAATTTTATATGTGGGCGCAAGCACGAATTTTGACAAAATTTTCCGCACTAGCGGACAGGCAAGCACAACCCACACAGTTGCCAGCAACGGCTTGCAATCCAATCTGACTTACTTTTATCAAATAGTTTCCAAGGACAGTGCTGGCAATGTAACTTATGGAACTTTGGGTAGTTTCACAACTCTATCTTTGGCAGGCGCACCAGTGCTGAGTAATTTAAAGATTGTCATTGCCAGCGATGTTAGTTTGCCTGCAACTTACAATCAAGCCACCATTTCTTGGGATTCTGATGTGGCAGGTGACAGCAAGGTGCTTTTTAGTCAAGATAATTCATTTGATGCCAGTGTTTATCATCCAGCGGATTTGGTCGCATCAGGACACAGCATTGTCCTGAAAGATTTGGAATTGGACAAAACTTACAAATACAAAGTTTCCACCAAGGCTGCCAATGGAATTGAAACGGTTAGTGGCGAGCAATCGCTTACCACCGTCAAAGATCCAAAATATCTGCACAGTCCACTATCAAAAATTGAAAAAGTGGTTGCCACCCCAGCTTCCAACAGTGCTAGTATCACATTTAGCACGGATCAACTGGCAAAATGTGTCATTGAATATCGCATCGATGGAGCTTCTTATCCAGGGGGACTTTCTGGCGAAAGTGATTTTAGTTTCAATCATCGCATTCAAATTTTATCCTTGAAAGACACGACTAAATATTTTTTCCGGATCAATTGTCAAGATAACATTGACAGCACTCCGATTACTTCGCAGGAATATGATTTCACCACCAATCAATCAAACGGGGCAGGCTCTGACAAAGTTTTGCCAGTCATCAGCAGTGTCAGCGCTGGCAAAGCCACAGGCGAAAGTGTGGTTATCACTTGGAATACTGACAAAAAAACCAGTAGTTTTGTGCGCTATGGCATCAAGTCAACTTTTGGTTTGATGATGGGTAATGACCTAGTTAATACCGATCAAGCCAACTATGTGACGGAGCACAGCGTGACGCTCACTTCTTTGGTACCAGCGACCAAATATTATTACAGCGTGCTTTCAATGGACGCTTCTGGCAATATTGCAGAAAGTTCCGCTGGCACTTTTTCAACTTCCACTCAGTCAACTCTCAATTCAATCAGTCTCATTTCCAAAACCCTGGGAGAAGCTTCAACCACTTGGACAACCGAGCAAAATATGACTTCCAGTGTGGAATATGGATTGACAAATGCTTATGGCAGCAAAAGTGAAAGCAGTTCTCAAACCAAAAATCATCAAGTGGATTTGAAAAATTTAAAGCTAGGCGAAGTTTATCATTTCCGAGTTAGGAGCGCGGATTCTGCAGGCAACATTTTTGTTTCTGGCGATTATGCTTTTCAACCAAAATCACCGCCGATTATTAGTGGCATTTCTGTCAAAGATGTGACTGAAAGTGGGGCGACAGTTTCTTTCAACACCAATGTGCTTGCCGATGCAGTGGTAGCCTATGCTTCGGTGGATGACCCCAAAAATTCTGGTTCGCAAGGCGTGACTGCTTTGTCGTTGGCGCACACGGTCGTGCTGAAAGATTTGAGTTCTGGCACCACCTTCGCCTTGAAAGTTCAAGCCAAAGATGAAAGTGGCAATGCGGCAGAACTAGCTGGTCAAAACTTTACCGTAGGCAAAGATACTGCATCCCCAGTGATTGATCAAATTCGCACCGACAGCGCGCTGGCACAAAATGACAAAGTGCAGTCCATCATCTCCTGGACAACCAATGAAAATGCCACCACCACCATTATTTTCAAGGAAGGAAAAAATGGAGATGAAAAAGAACTTGTGCTCAATGAAAATCACAGCAAGAATCACTTGGCTGTGATGACGGTTTTCAAGCCAGGGGTAGTTTATTTCTTCCGCGCCAAATCTGTCGATGCTACTGGCAACGAAGGTTATTCCAGTGACTTTGCCCTGCTTACTCCAAAAAAGAAAGAAAACATCATTCAGGTCATCGTGAACAATTTCCAAGATATTTTCCATTGGGCAAATATGTAGAAGGTGTGGTATAGTAACTTATGTTATGTTTTATAGGATGAAAAAATGAAAAAGCAAAAAACAATCAAAAAAACCAAACAAAAACCAAAACAACTAAAGATGCGATCTTGGCTCAAAATCCACAGCGTCTTTACTTTGACCTTACTGCTTTTTTATGTAGCTTGCGGTGTTTTTGGCGGTTTTGATGTGCTTGGCAACGACTTGAAAGCCAAAGTTGCTTGGGCGGCAGGGTCAACAATCAGTGTGACTGTGAATGCCTTGCCAGGTCAGCCAATGGTAAGCTCCAATGAAACTTGCGTGGCAGATGTCTCCACGATCGATTTGAATTGGATTGGCTCAGAGGGGGCGACTTCATTTGCGGTTGTTCGGGATGGCTTGACTTTGGCTAGTGGTTTTGTCAGTCCGGCTTTCACCGACAGCAATGTGATTGCGGGCGTGGACTACTCCTATGTCATCAAAGCTTCGGGAGCAGGAGGCGATTCCTTTTCTGACCCCTTGCTTGCAACTGCCAAAGATTGCACCTTTTTGCTCTCAGATCTGCCAATTCTCAGCTTTGGTGGAGGCGTAACTGCTTCTTATTCTCAAATTGCCAATCAAATCGGCTGGGTGTTGGCAAGCTCCGCAATCGCGCTGATCTTCTTTGGCTCAATGTTTATGATTGAATATTATTTTATGAAAGAAGCGATTTTCACAGTGGGCGAATTGGATTTGTCCAAACGCGGGATGGTTCCGCGCAAAAGAAAGGAGGTGTGGCAATGAGTGAAGCAATGATTATTTCAAGTTTGAATATTATCGGGATTGTGCTGACTTTTTTCTCCATCATTTATGTTGCTGGCGTGGTTTGGCGAGTGGAAAAAAAATTGGATATCTCCTACAAGCTTTTCTTGGCTTCAATTTTGGTTTATGCTGTGAGTTTGTTTTTGGAGATGTTTAATGTTTTGAGCGCTCCCACGATGGAGTTGTACATCAGCATTACCAAAGTTTTGTTTATCGCCCTGTTTTTGGGTGGGGTTCTGATGATGCGAGATTTGGTCAGGGATTTGGACGGCGAAAAGAAATAGCAATAGGCAACTTTGACCTGTGGATAACTTTACTGTGTGATGATTGTTGACGAATCTAGAATGTGTTACAATAAAATTAAGGTGAATTTTGTTTTTTCTTTGAAATCTAAAACTTACTAATTATTTTTTTAAAATAATTCTTGTCGTTTGGCAGGAATAAAAACAAAAACAAAAATATGCAAAAAACAAGCAAAAAAGTTTCTCTGCTCGTTGTCTTGTTGGCAATGGCAGGATTGATTGGAGCGGTTGGCGCAAACGCTGCCACTCAAACACAATCTCCAAATTTAAGTGCAACCGTGACTGAAACAATGGTTCTTGCCTGTGGAGATGTGACTATCGCGCCAGTAACCGCAGGACTTTCACAGAACGCATCAGCCAACTGCACTGCCACCACCAATGGCGCTGCTGGTTTCAATTTGAAAGTTGCCAAAAGCACAGTGGGCTCCTCCGCTTCCACTACCTTGAAGCACACTGACACCACAACTTGGATCACGGATACAGGTGTGGGTGTAGCGGATTTGAAAGCTTTTGATGGTACAGCCGCTACTTCGATTGTTTGGTCAGCTGGTTCAACCAAGGGGCTTGGTATCCATGTGAATGTGTCAGGTACTACGCTAGTGTCTAGCCTTGCAAGTACTATCTGGGGAGCAGATGACCTCCCTGCGAACGCTAAATATGCTGCACTGCCAGCTATTGGCAATAATGTGACCATTTATAAATATGATTCCTATACTGGATCTCCTGCAACCGTGGGCGTTAATTATAAACTAGATATCCCAAGCACCCAGAAAGCCGGAAGCTATGCTGGATCTGTTTTGTACACTGCAACCACCAACTAACTAGTTTATTCTCAAATATTCTGGTATAATAAATTCGGACACTTGTTGCCCGAATTTATTTTTTCGTAAACGCTCAGGCTATAAATAATTAAAATCTTAAACCAAAATAACTTAATTAATGGTAGCTAGGCGTTGGAGGTTGAGCCCCCATTAGGGAGGCTCAACCTCCTTGTAACCACCAGTGATTTATTTGATTTTGTTTTTAAAATCTTAAACCAAAAAAAATATGCAAAAAATGTTTTCCAAGTCAAAAAGCTTCGCAGTAGTTTTTTTGTTGACCCTTGTTTTTGCTGGCGCCAGCAAAGCGCAAGCGCAAGAAAACCACCCAGTAGTCCCAGCGGCAGATGGCAATTTCCAACTCTCACCTTTGCGTTATGACTGGCGAATGGAGCTTGGCGAAGAAAAGAAAGCAATAGTGACGGTGAAAAATAGCAGTTCCAAACCAGTTGAGATTGAAGTGGATGTGCAAGATTTTTCAGTTGATGAAAGCTTGGAAAGCAACAGCAATTTTTTCGTGCCCAATGAAAATCATCCGCTCAAAGCTTATGATGTGATCAATTGGATTGCAATTGACAAAGCGCCTTTCCGTTTGGAGGCAGGCGAAAGCAGGCAACTTGAATTTTCTGCCAAAATTCCTGCCAAAACTCCAACGGGTGGATATTATGGCGTGATTTTTTTTACCAAAAAACCCATGGAGGACAACACTAACCTCAAGGATGGAGCAGTGACAGTCAATGTTTTGACGCGGATGGGATTGCTTTTGACTTTTGGAGTTCAGGGCGATGGTCCAATTGTCGAGCAAGGCTCACTCAAGCTCTTCAAACCGACCAAGAAAGTTTTCATTAACAACCCAATTTCTTTTGACACCCAAGTTTCCAACACGGGAAATTTTCCTTTCAAAGTTTCCGGCACAGTCGAGATTTTCAAAGGAGACAAGAAAGTTGAAACCCTGGAAGTGGCTCCCCGCGTGCTTTATCCTGATCGAACTCGTAGCGTGGTAACTCCAAGTTGGACAGCTTCCTTTGCTGAAATGGGAAAATATCAAGCCAAATTGCACTTGGTTTCTGAAGATGGAAAAATTGCAATTGATGGGCAGACCTCTTTTCTGCTTTTGCCTTGGAAAGTGATGGCAATTGTCTTCGTGATTCTGGTTGCCGTTTGGGTCATCTTCAGTGTTGGGGTGGTGAGTGCTAATCAAGAAAACAAAAAAAAATAATGCGCAAATTTTCTTTTCTCATTTTTATCTTCAGCTTTCTGGTCGCAAGTGCATTTTTGCTGGCCTCCAACGCTCAAGCTGAAACTGCTGGACTCTCAGTCAACACCTCTTTGGTGATGCTTCGTTTTGAAGCTGGCAAAGAATTGGAATTTTCTTTCAGCTTGAAAAATCAAACCAAACTGGCGCAAAAAGTGCATTTGACTGAAAAAGATATCGCTCTTGGCGATGAAAATTCACTTTCGTTTTTGGACGCAGTTGGCGGGCCAAGCAGTTGGGTGACTTTCCAGGAGAATGATTTTGTTTTGCCTGCTGGTGCCAGCAAGGCAGTCAATGGCAGGGTGAAAATTCCAGCGCTCCAGCGCGCTGGCAATTTGCAAATGCTTACTTTGGTTTCCTTTGCCAGTGCGAATGAGGAAGTGCAAACAGGCTCCAAAGTGGAAGGCTCTTTGGGTGTCTATACGCTTTTGACTGCTAGCGATGCTCAAAATGCCACGGGAAAATTGGAAAGATTGCAATATCCTTTTTTCAGCTCCGAGCAAGCTCAGATAATTGCTTCTTATCTCAACACCGGCGATGTGCAATTTGTGCCTCAGGGAAAAATGGTAGTCACCAACTTGCTGACCAAGCAAAGCGACCAAATTGCTTTTGAAAATCATTTTGTTTTTCCTGGCAAAAAGTTTTCTTTTTCCCAAACCCTGACCAAACTTTCACCTTTTGGTTTTTACAAAATCCAAGCAACTTTTCAAGACGGCAACAAGCAACTTTCTGAAAAGACTGGGCTGCTAATTGGTCAATTTTTCTTGCCCGCAGTGGCTCTCGGACTTTTGCTCTTAGCATTTCTTTTCACTCGCCTCTGGCATTGGCGCAAGCAAAATAGCACGGCAGTTCATGGCTCTGATTAAAGTTTTGGCTCAAACAAAAAACCCCGCGTTGCGGGGTTTTTGCTGTTTGAAATAGTTTTTTCAGAAAAAGAACGGGTTATTTTTTTGTATTTGTATTTGTATTTGTATTTGTTTTTTGTTTTTATATCTGTACACTTTTTACACTTTTAGTTTCAAACTCTTCCTTGTCACAAGGAAGAAACGCGAGCAGAATATTTCTGAAGATTTTTGAGTTGTTTTTCATTGAGATTCTTGGATGCGGCAATAGCTTTTTGCACCAAATCTTTGGAAAATTCAACACTAGTGCCAATTCCGACGCCACCTTTGTGGGCAACATTCTTGCGAAGGTAATCTTCAATATAAATCTTGTGTTCTTTGGTCAGCGCTGAATCAGGATTTTTTTCCAGATAGTTTGCTGTTGCTTGGCGGGCAAGGGTAGTCAGGCCATCTCCCCGGCCAGCGGTTTGCACGAAAGCATCAGCTGTTTCTTGACTTGCCTGGGTTGTCACAGCGACAGGCGGTTTGGCTGGGGCTTCCTCTTTGGGTTTTTCAGCTGGTTTGACAGTGGCAGCTTTGTCCGTGCTTGGATTCTTCTTTTCTTCAACTTTCTTGTCTGCTGTGGCGTCTGGCTTGTTTTGAGTTTCTTCAGTGAGTGCTTCTTCCTGGGAAGTGCTTGAGTTAGACGAGGTAGTTGTGTTGGAAACTTCTCTGTTTGAATATGAATAAATTCCACCTGCAATTGCCACGACAATCACAGCGCTGATGATGATGCGGAGATTGTCTTGGAGCCATCTTTTGATTTGAGGTGTTTGCTTGCTTGAGGATTCATTTTTTGAATCAGGAGTGTATTCTTCCATTTTATTTTACTTTCCTTTCTAGTTTGCCTTGCGATATGATGCTTTTGAAATAAGCAAAAAGCAAAGGCGATTAAATAATTTTGAAACTTCTTAAGATATTGAAAACTGTTTGTCAAGGGGCGCGTTGTCTTCTTTTTCTCTCGTCTTTCTATTGTAGCCCAGTGAATTTCGAGCGTCAACTAGACAAAGAGCACTTTTTTAGGCGTAATAAGGGGGCGAGAGGGGAAATTTCCAAATCCTAATTTCGGGTCATACGCAAATTAGGGTTCTAGGAAACTAAGTCAGCAATTTTTACTTCCCTTGCTTGCTTCTTGGGGCACGCTTCTTGGTTAGGAGTTATAACCAATCGCTCGGTACTC
>JBAXHR010000003.1:0-17258 GCA_037138835.1 Candidatus Moraniibacteriota bacterium
GATTAGATGCTTAAATGATTAGATGATTAAATGATTAAATGATTAGATGATTAAATGATTAGATGATTAAATGCTTAAATGAAAAAATATGTATAAACCTGTCGTGCTTGTTGTCCTTGATGGCTGGGGAATCAGCAATAACAGCCAAGAAAATGTTCTGAAAGAAACCCACCTGCCAACAATTGAAAAACTTGACCGCTTTTATCCAATGACCACTTTACAAGCCTCTGGCATTTCCGTGGGACTTTTTTGGGGTGAATCTGGCAATAGTGAAGTTGGACATATGGCGCTGGGCGCAGGTCGCATTGTCTATCAAAATTTGCCACGCATCACGCTGTCCATTCAAGACCGCTCCTTTTTTGAAAATGAAGCCTTTGTGAAAGTAATGAAAGGCGTGAAAGAACGCGGGAGCGATTTGCATTTGATGGGCTTGATTGGTCAAGGCAGTGTACATTCCTACATGGAACATCTTTATGCTATTTTGGAAATGGCCAAGCAGCAAGAATTGAAAAATGTCTTCATTCATGCTTTTACCGATGGTCGCGACTCACCTCAAACTTCTGGTACCAAGGTGATCAGTGAACTTCAAAGTCACCTCAAAACCATTGGGGTTGGAAAAATTGCCTCTCTTTCAGGACGCAATTGGGGGATGGATCGCAACAACAATTGGGATCGCGTGGAAAAAGCTTACCGCCTGCTGACAGAAGGCAAAGGCATCCAAGCTACTGATCCAATTGCTTGCCTGCAAGATTCTTATGCCAAAGAAATTACCGATGAATATATTGAGCCAGCTGTCATCCTGGAAAATGGCAAACCCGTAGCAGTTATCAAAGATGGAGATGGGGTTATTTTTTTTAATTTCCGCGAAGACCGCGCGCGTCAAATCACCAAAGCTTTTGTTTTGCCAGAATTTGATGGTTTCCAACGAACACTGCTTAAAATTGATTTTGCAACGCTGGTTGAATATGAAAAAGATTTGCCTACGGAGGTGGCTTTTCCTCCAATTATTTTGACTGGAGGACTTGGTGGCGTGCTGAGCCAGCACAGTTTGAAGCAACTCCGCATTGCTGAAACTGAAAAATATGCGCATGTGACTTATTTTTTCAACGGTGGCAAAGAAGATCCCTGGCTAGGTGAAGATCGCCTCTTGGTTCCTTCTCCTGCTGTTTCAAAATTTGATGAAGCTCCAGAAATGAGCGCCGCGATTGTGACTGAAAAAATTGTGCATGCTGTTGAGAGCGGAAAATACGACTTTATTCTGGCCAATTATGCCAACGCTGATATGGTTGGTCACACTGCCAACAAGGAGGCTTGTGCAATTGCCGTTAAATCAGTTGATAAAAGTCTGTCAGTGATTATTCCGAGCGTGCTGAAAGCTGGCGGTTGTTTGCTTATCACCGCTGACCACGGCAATGTGGAATCTATCAAAAATTTCCAAACCGGAGAGCCTGACAGCGAACACTCCTCCAATCCCGTGCCTCTTTGGTTTGTCACCGCCGACAATCATCGCGAAAAGAAATCTGAAGAAATTGTCCGTCAACAGAATGAAGTTGGTGGCCTGCTTAGTGACATCGCGCCAACTATTCTGGAAATTTTGGGAATTAAGAAAGAGGAAGATATGAATGGGGAAAGCTTGTTACCACTTTTGAAGTAGGCTTTTAGCTTCTCAGGCTTTAGCTTTTTAGGGAAAATGGCATACACAAAAAATCACCGCGAGGTGATTTTTTTGTTTTATGCTAGATCAAATAAATTAGTACAACATTGATACAATTGATTCCAAGTTAAACAAGCAACAAGACCAAATAATAAGGCATAAAATAAATTATTTCGCCAGCTATTTCTTTGCGCTCAAATTCATTTTTCGTCACCATAATCGAAAAAGCTGGTTTGGATTTTTTCGCATAATCAACCAAGGTAGCACTATCCTGCAAAGTAACTTTGTTGGAAAATTTTACTTCAATTGCCAATTGACCACCTTCACTTTCAACCAAGAAGTCAACTTCTTTTTCTCCTCGACGCCAAAAGCTCAAACTATTTATCATCTCACTGCTTGGATATTTTTGCTTAAAAGTATTATACACGGCATTTTCAACTATTTTGCCAAAAGCTTCGGGAACTTTTTCAACCTGCTCAGGTCCATAATGGTTGAGCGCACAAACGAAATTTACGCAAGGAGTGTAAATTTTTTTCAACATCCGCCCTCTCTTAATCAAACTTTTATGCTTTCTGAAAAGCACTTCGATTACATAAGCCTCCTTGAGATATTCAAAATATTTTTCCAAAGTTATCATTGACAAACCAACTTCTCGACTGATATTTTTCAATTCAAAAACTGAGCCCGCATTATTGAGCAATTGATAAGCAACCAATTTAAATTCATAACTCTTTTCGATTTTGAAAATCCGCACACAGTCATCCAGCACTTTTCCCAACACTGACTGCGAAATATATTCATGTTTTTTTTCGATCTCATCCAGCGCTTGCGTTTCTGGAAATTGACCAGTAGTCAAATATTGCTGAGCAAGTTTTGCGAGTTCTTTGCCATGAGCATTTTCAAAGATTGCCAGTTTCCCAAACTGCTGTGACAAATCAAAAAGGTCAAATTTTTCCAAGAGCTTGCTTTTGGCATTTTTCAACAAAACGAACTCACGAAAAGAAAGTGGAGACAAATAAAAATCAAAGATCCTGCCAGCTAAACTTTCCCTATGTTTGCCTTTCAACAAAACACTCTGCGAACCTGTCACCACGAACTTGATTTTTTTGCCAGAAAGGTCATAAAACTTTTTCAAGACCGCTTGCCAATTTTCAATATATTGAATCTCGTCCAAAAACACCCAGACTTGCTCATCCAGCGCCAAATTAACCGCCCCAAGCACATCTTGAAAATAGCCATTCAAAACTTCTTCCAAAAACTGCTCCTTTTGAGGTTGACTGGCGTAGTCAAAGAGGAAATAAAAGATTTTTTGAGGATCTTTTTTTTGAGTCAAAAGCAGGCCAATGATTTGCCTCAAAATGGTGCTTTTTCCAACCCGCCTTAGCCCCACCAAATTAAGCATCAAAGGATGCTCCAAATTTTTGACAAGTTCGCCATAAAGCTCTCTTTTTGGCCAATTTATTTCGACTGGAATAGCTGTTTTGTCGCCCCACCAAGGGTTTTTCACAGCCAAATCTTGAATTTTTATCATAATTTTGATTATAGTTGACTATACTTAAATTGCATTTTGATTATAGTCGACTATACTTAAAATGTCAACTAGCTAAACTGCCACCGCCTAATAAAGCAACTAAAACCGAATCAAATAAATTAATCCTACTTCACATAGAGGGACTAAGTCCCCAATTGGGGACTTATACGGAATCAATTAAATCAATGCTATTTCGCCGAGGTGGTACTAATTTATTTGATTTGGTATTAGTCCCTTGCGAGCTGGAATGAATTAATTTGATTTAGTATAAAATACTACTGTCTCCGACTTGGTATGCTAATTCCCGCATATGCGGGAATTAGCATATTTTGGCATAAAAAAAGCGCAAGGGAAAAGATTTTCCGCTTGCGCTAATGTTTGACAATGATGACTCACTCTTTCTTATCTGCAATTAATATGCAGATAATACAAAAACAAAGTCAGACCTGCCCCTGCCAAGCTCCATTTCAAGTTAACCCAGGCCACTTTTGGATCCTGAGAAAATATTCTGTTAAAGATTTTTTTGAAAATCGCTTTCATAACTTGCTCCTTTATTTTTTGTTTTTGATTTTTTTATTGCCTAAAAAATTTTCTTTGTCGGTTCAGTGTCTTTGACCTGCCTGTCCGCCTTTGGAGGAAACCGCATTTTTTTCAATTTCTTTTTCTGTTTCGTCCTTTTGGACTCATCAGTATGGATATGTATCCATAGACAGATGCGAAGTTTTGACCAAGGATAACTTCGCAAACCTTTTTTTAAAACCAAAAGAACAATTTCGACCTGTTCGGTGCAGATCTCCTTCTTTTCATCTCTATTAAGAGAATTTTCTGTTGCCAACGGGTGAAGTGGTCCCGTCCGAGTCTCGCTCATCGCCCAGTCGGCGTGTCGTACCGGTCCGCCAGATCATAAGCGGTGATGAGATAGCTTTTCCCTTGCGTTTTTTCCGCAAGAGATTTTACTACCGCATACCCTGCCCATGTCGTTCGGCCATACCCACAAAGCTTTTCAGGAATGTCCTGATCCCAGAAGATCGCATCTTCCGGAACCGAACGCCCCGTCATCTCTTTGTAAGCTCCAACAGTCTTCCACCACCAGACCAACTTCTCATCAGAGAGAAATGGCACTGAGGCTTCCAACGCTGGAAGCGGAAAATGAACTGGAAACGATGTACCAGGGAGACCATGACGCGGAAAAGCTTTCCGCATTTCTGGTTTAACCCCATACATCGCCTCAGCCCGACCTGGGTAGAGTTTCTCGAATGCAAATGCACTCTCGAAAGATTCCACGCCAATGATTTGCGTCTCAGGAGAGAGCTCCTTCAAACGCCGACCATACCCAAGTTGGGTAGTTCCATTTCCCGATATGGTAACGAATGTGTCCGGTCCGACTCCGCCAAGCTCAGCGACGACCTCATTAGTGACTACCGCACACGCAGACATAACCGTCTCGTTAATCTTCGCCACCCCATTATCTAAAAACATGGAGTGATTGAAGAAAAATGCATCCCGATTCTTCGCCCTGAAGCGAAGACTGAACTGGGAAGCGCCATCGACGTATGTCTTCGCATCGGTGAGATGCAGGGACTCTTTTGGAATCCACTGCAGGATCGCGTCTTCGCGAGCCTTTTCCCCACCAGCGGGAAGAGCAACTTCGCACCGATATCCCAATTGGGAACCGATGGCGGCCATTGCTATTCCGGCGGAGCCACTGCTGAAATCGTACACTCGCTGTCCTGGTTTAATCACGCCCGCCTCTTCGAAATGGCGGTATAGTGCGAAATATACTCGCACATAGTGATTGAACGCCCAAGGATTACGACATTCCTCCTTCACATATAGCGTGTTGCCATTTGGAAGAAGGTTGTCGAAACGGACTAGCGGGGTGTTACCGATAAGCTTGGCGAGTTGAGCGTAAACTGCGATTCTGTCGTTTGTCATGATAATCTCCGTTTAGTTTGAATTTAGTTTCTGTGATCGGCCGATGCACAGAAACGACGGAGATACTTTTGCCGAAATGAAATATTAATGAACTATAACAAGTCATAATACTACATTTTCAACAAATCGTCAAAGGTAACTATACTATTTTTATTTTTAATGGCACTTTTGTGCTTTATTTAAGCTATAATATTCTGTCGTAAAATGCTTTACAAATATCTGGAAGTATGCTATCATTACAGTATAAAAGTTATAATATCTTGTCATCCTGAACTTGTTTCAGGATCTTCGTTACATAACACTTGGCGCGCTAAAGCTCGGGATTCTGAAACCTGCCTACCGGACAGGCAGGCAAGTTCAGAATGACATTTTTTAAATCACGCATGACAAAAAACAATGATTCAAGAAAAACTTCAACAATTGGGACTGTCGGAAAACGAAATTCTCGTTTATCTTTGCGTGTTGGAAAACGCCAACATTGCCCCGTCAAGAATTGCAAAAAAGACCGGCTTAAGCCGGCCGACGGTTTATGTCATTGGCAAGAAACTCGCTGAAATGGAACTTATTTCGGAAGAAAATGGCCAAACAGGCCTCCATTTTTTGGCACTTTCACCTGAGATGATTTTGCGAGATGCTGAGAAAAAAGAGCGAGAGGCCAAAGAAAATCTTGCCATTGCTAAAGCGCTTTTGCCAGAATTGGCCCTGTTGCCAAAATCCCAAGGCTATTCCGTGCCAAAAGTTCGGTTCATCGAAGAAGATCAGCTCAAAGATTATATGTATAGCAAAACGCCTGACTGGAACCGGAGTGGACTTGCACGCGACAAAATTTGGTGGGGCGTGCAAGACAGCTCCCTGATCAAGCATTATGGCGATTGGCTAACTTGGTATTGGAAACAAACCAATGGAAACATCGTTTCCAAAATGGTCACCAATGAAAAAGAAGAAGGTCATTCTTTTGAAGGGCAACAACTGCCTGTGCGCCAAATGAAATATTGGCCAGCTGGCGAGCATATTCGCGTGACCCAAGCGGTTTTCGGCGACTACATCCTCATTGTCAACACTCACACCAAGCCTCATTCCCTTTTCGAAATCCACGATGCTGTCACCGCCGAAGGCTTGCGTCAAGTGTTCAAAGGGGTTTGGGAAATGCTTTAATTAGCTTCTCAGCTTTTTAGGCTTTAGCTTTTTAGAAAATACGGAACAAAAAAATCCCTGTGCAGGAGCAGGTTTATAACCTGCTTCGCGTTATTTACTAGTTACGATTTTAGGTTTGCAAACTTCAAGGTTCAAGTTACAAACTTGAACCTGCCACTAGTAGCTTCTTAGCTTTTTAGAAAATACGGAACAAAAAAATCCCCACAAGGTGATTTTTTTGTTGTCCAGAATTTGCATGCCCTAAAAAGCTAAGCAGCTAAAGCCTAAAAAGCTAGCTAATCACTTTATCCACAATCCCATATTTCACGGCTTCCTCGGCGCTCATGAAATAATCACGGTCAGTGTCTTTTTCAACTTTGGCAATTGTTTGTCCAGTATGTTTGGCCAAAATTTTGTTGAGCAAATCTTTGGTCTTGAGGATATGCTTGGCGTGAATGTCAATGTCGGAAGCTTGACCGCTCGTGCCACCGAGAACTTGATGAATCATCACTTCGGCGTTTGGCAAAATCATGCGCTTGCCCTTTTTGCCAGCTGACAAAAGCAGTGACGCGGCTGAAGCTGCCAGCCCCACGCAAATGGTTTGCACCTCTGGCTTGATGTATTGCATAGTGTCATAAATTGCCAGCGCGCTGCTAACTGATCCGCCAGGGGAATTTATATAGATTTTAATGTCCTCCTTGGGGTTTTGCTGTTCCAAAAAAAGCAGCTGCGCAATCACTGCATTAGCCACGCCATCATCAATGGCCGTGCCAAGAAAAATAATTCGATCCTTGAGCAGGCGCGAATAAATATCATAAGCTCGTTCTCCATAGCTTGTTTTTTCAATCACCGTTGGAATGAGATATTGACTGTTCATAAAATTTAAAATAATTATATACATGTCTTTGCGAGGATGTAATCATCCGAAGCAATCCAGGACTAGGCTCCGGTCCTTATTTTCCACTCCGCCCAGGGCGGATCGCGATGATAGCATAATGCCAAATTAACCAAATCTGCTCTATCATTAAATGTCATCCTGAGCGTAGTTGAAACCGATAGGTTGAAACGAAGTCGAAGGATCTGAGCCCAGATCTTTCGACTTCATTTCTCCCGCCCAAGGCGGGAGAAATTACGCTCAAGATGACACTGTTTAAGTCAGATTAGTCCAATATAATACCTTATTTTATCCCCTCAAAAAGTTCCAGCGCTTTTTCATTTTGCATTGTGCCTTTCACATAAGCATAGAGCTTGGAAAGGTCCACATTTTTTTCCACATCTTTGATTTTCTTGTATTGCGCCAAGGTTTTGTTCATTTCAGCTTCTACTTCTTCAGCAGGGATTTCAATTTCTTCCGATTTGATCACTTCTTCCAAGGCCAACGCAGCTTTGACGCGCTTGATAGCTTGAGGCTCCCATTCTTTTTCCAGCTCGTCAACGCTTTTGCCAATTTGACCAAGATATTGCTCAAAAGTCATGCCCATCCCTTGCAATTGCATTTCAAATTCGCCAATCATTTTGTGCAGTTCTTCGTGAATCAAAATTTCTGGAAGTTCTACTTCGGAGAGTTCCACCAACGCTTCGACATATTCTCCGCGTTTTTTCTCTTTAAGCTCATGCGCTTTCTCCTGCGCCATTCCTTCCGCCACATTTTTGCGCATATCAGCCAAATCCTTGAATTTGCCAAGTGAACGCGCAAATTCATCAGAAAGTTCAGGTGATTTTCGCTCTTGCACTTCATTTATTTTCACTTCAAACTGCGCTGGTTTGCCAGCCAAATTTTTGGCGTGATATTCCTCGGGAAAAGAAAGTTCGAATTCTTTTTCGTCACCTGCCTTCATGCCCAAAATATTTTCTTCAAAGCCAGGGATGAAAACTCCCCGACCCAAGATCAAAGGATGATTCTTGCTGGTTCCATTTTCAATCGGCACGCCACCTTGCTTGACCGTAAAATCAAGGAGCACATTGTCACCATCTTGAGCTACGCGCTCCACTGTGACATGTTGCACACGACTTTTGGCAATTTCTTCCAATTCTTTGTCAATTTCTGCCTCGGTCACGCTCGCATCCTTCTTGGCATGCTCTTTGTTGATTTTTTCAATCGCTTTGCGCCAAGGCTTGAGAGTCAAAACTGGAATCACAGCGGTGATGATTTTGTATTCCAAATTATTGCCTTCTGCCAACTTTGTCAGCTCAACTTTCGGTTGCCCAATGGCTTCGACTTTTTTCTCCACCAAAACTTTGGCATAAGTTTCTCGCAAAGCCTGTTGAGCCGCTGCTTCCAAAATTGCGCCTTTGCCAACTTTTTGCTCCACCATGTTCATTGGGGCTTTGCCTGGGCGAAAACCTTCAATTTTGATTTCTTTGGAATATTCTTTTGCCGCAATTTCAAGATATTTCTCCCACTGGTCCCAAGAAGCTGAAACCGTGATTTCAACTTGCGAATTAGGCAGGTTTTTGATTTCTGAATTGATCATATGCTAATAAAACATGGAGCATGAAACATGGAGCAACTCTTGCTTTATGTTTCATGTTATGCATTATATGTTATTGTTTTATACTTATCCTATTTTTGTTACAATAAATTTTGATTACCGTTACAAGGAGGTTCAACCTCCCTTATGGAGGTTGAACCTCCAACGCTTTTCGATATTAAGTAAGCCAATTCAATATTGCTGAGTATTTTTCTCTATTTTTTCGCTGGAAACTTTTCTTCGTACAGCGCAATGGATTTTTCAATAGCCGAAAAAGCTGATTTCTTATCTTCAAAACCACTAATTTCAACGATTTGCCCGTCAATTGTTTTGTAAGTTTCAAAAAAATGTTTGATTTCTTTCAAAGTATAAGGATTGACATCACTCAAATCTTTGACATTTTCCCAACGAGGATCCTTTTTTGGCACTGCAATAATTTTGTAGTCGCTTTCGCCACTGTCCATCATCAACGCCACGCCAACTGGGCGCACTTCCACCAGGATGCCAGTAGCCAAGGGATAAGTTGCCAACACGACCACATCCAAAGCGTCGCCATCTTCCCAAAGTGTTTGTGGGACAAAGCCATAATCAAAAGGATAATCTTGCGCAGTTTTCATCGCACGATCAAGCTTGATTAAGCCTGTTTCCTTGTCGATTTCATATTTATTTTTTGAGCCTTTTGGAATTTCAATAATAACATTCAAGATTTCAGGAATATTTTTCCCTCTTGAGACTTCATGCCAAAGATTCATATATTTTTGAAAAATTAATTGTTATTCCCCTTGTCATGCTGAACTTGCCTGCCTGTCCGGCCTGCCTGTCCGGTAGGCAGGTAGGCAGGTTTCAGCATCTTCTATTTTTATTTCACTGTACTTACTAAAACGAGGATTCCTGAACTAAATTCAGGACAAGCTCTGAAACAAGTTCAGGATGACATTATATTTTATTTATTATTCAGTAATTTCTTCAACTTCTGGACTTTCGACAACAGCTTTCTCGACTGGTTTTGGCGTCACGCCAAGCACATCGAGTTTCCAGCCTACCAATTTGGCAGCCAAGCGGACATTTTGACCTTGCTTGCCAATTGCCAAAGAGAGTTGATCTTCTGGCACCATAACTTTGGCCTCTTTGCGATCACTGTCTAACAGGACATTTAATACTTTCGCTGGACTAATCGCAGCGGCAATGAATTTTTCTGGTTTTTCATTCCACAGAATAATATCAATTTTTTCGCCACCAAGCTCATCAATCACAGCTTGGACGCGAGTGCCTTTTTGCCCAACACAAGAACCAATCGGGTCAATCCCATCTTCAGCTGAAGTCACAGCCAATTTGGTGCGAGCACCTGCTTCACGGGCAATGGCTTTAATCTGAACCGTGCCTGCAAAAATTTCTGGCACTTCCAATTCAAAAAGCTTGCGTACCATTTCAGGATGGGTACGACTCAAAGTGATTCCAGGGCCTTTTGGATCAGATTCAACTTTGTAAAGATAAACTTTCACGCGTTGCCCGACTCTCAAATTTTCCCCCTGCACTTGTTCAGTTGGAAAAAGCACGCCTACTGATTTCCCAAGGTCAATATAGGTATTGCGTCCTTCAATTCTTTGCACAATTCCACTGACCACCTCACCTTCTTTCTCTTTATACTCAGCAAACATACTGTCTCTTTCAGCTTCGCGAATACGCTGAATGATCACTTGCTTAGCAGTTTGCGCAGCCACGCGACCGTAGTCACTGTGCGGTTCAAGTTCCAATTCGATAATGTCACCAAGCACCGCATCCTTTTTGATTTTCTTGGCATCTTCCAGCGTGATGTCGCGTTCTGGATTGTAGCGAGGCAATTTTTCCTCACCCTCTGCCAATTCCTCAACAACTTCAATTTCATTTTCAACTTCTTCATCAGAAGCTTCCACAAACTCTCGAGTGGTTTCGTCCACCACATCTTTCATCAAGAAAAATTGGGCTTGCCCTACCACCTCACTGAATTGAGCTCGGATGCGTTGACCTTTTTTGCCATAATCTTTTTTGTAGGCAGCCGAAAGAGCCGCTTCAATGGTTTCAATCACCATGGCTTTGGAAATGCCTTTTTCTTCGGCAATTTGCATAATTGCACTGCCAAATTCACCCAATCTACCACTTTGACTTTCTTGCTCGTCTTGAACTTTTTTCTTTGCCATATAGTTACTAATTTACGCTAATTATAAACTAATTTTCACGAATCACAGCTTTTGTGCTTAGTAAAATTCATTTTTCATCAGCGCTTATCTGGTTAATTATAATTTATAAAAACTTAATACAACCCCATAAATACGCGAACCATTCGCATATTTGAAGCTTACCTATTTATTTGCGTAATTCGCATCTTTTAAAACAAAAAGTCCGCATTCCTGCGAACCCCTTTCAACCCCTCTAACCTACTACTAGCTTAGCATTTTATGAACAAATTGTCAATCAGCGCAAATCAACCACATTGCCTTGAATTTTTGGCTCCTTGGAATCAGGACTGCTTTGTTTGTCGTTATTGATAATTTTATCAGAATCATCAAATGTATATGGGGAGAATGCTGGGCTTATGTTTGAAGTTTGCAAGGGTCGAGAAAAATCTCTTTGCATAATATCTATTGGTTCAGTGGATGGAAGATGATTTTTGAAATTGGGAGAATTCCAACTTTTGACATTTTCCACAACTAGCTTTGCTTCTTGCTTGGTTTGATTTTCTGGCTTGTTGAAATTGTTTGCAGGCGTTGCCACTTGCTGAAAATTGGGAGCTTTCTTTTCCATCAGTAAAGCAGGTTCTGGTTTGCTTGCAACCTTATTTTTTTCCACTGGCAATTCCTGGGCCGAAGAAAAATGCAAAGAACCGAATTGGGTTTGCTGATTTTCTCCCAAATTATTTTTCATCAAATTATCGGGGGTTTTTTTGCTTTTTTCTTGTGTTGTTTGTTGGAAAGTATCCGCATAGTTTCCTTCTTCATAGGCAAAAGGCTGTTCACTACTTGTGGGAACATTTTTGGTGAAATTCAGGGCTTGCCTTATGCGCGCACCAGCCACATCCACAGCAGGGCTATCAACAACCTGTTGCGAGAAAGTTGGTTTTTCCTTTTCCACAAGCTCAACTTTTGCCGACATTTCTCTGCGCGAACTTTCTGTTGTCAGGTCAAAAAAAACTTTTTGTGCATTACCATCAATTTGTAGCAAAGTTTCTTCATCCAGAGATTTCAAAAGCATTGAAATTTTTTGGCGTTCCATTGGCGTCAGTTTCTTGCCGTTTTCACTTTGAAAAAGAAAATTCCCTCTTTCAATTGCACTGTGCTTGCTGGCTCCCAATGCATCGTGATAGTCTGTGATCCAATTTCTGATCGATGGCCGCACTGAATTTTTGAAATATCGCAATTTCAAGGGGTTGATTGTTACGCTTTCTTCGCCCAAATTTGGAAAATTCTTCAGAGCTTGCGCCAAAGTCATTTCCAATAAGGGTTGCGCGGGGACATTACGCTGATTTCGATTTTGAAAATTAGGATTTGGGACAAAAACATTGCTTTGGCGTATATTGGCTACCTGCGGCGCAAAGGTTTGCTGGTCATAAAATCCACTTTCGTTTTCCAAAACTCCCGATTTCATAAGATTCTGGAGATCCTCACCTTCTGCAGGTAAATTTGAAACCAGGAGATAATCATAAATATGTAAAGTCTCTTTCAGAATATGTTGCTCTGTTTGAGATAAGGTTCTGGCCTTGAGATTTTCCCTGACGAATTGGACAGGTGCTGATTCAGTCCTGCTGTAGATATTAAATTCTTGTTCAAATTCCTGAACCCATTGACCGATTGTCTGCCTTCCAAGATTTTGAACATTTCCAGCCAGACCACGCTTCAAAATCTCCCTGACTTCATCTCGAGCCAAATAAGGAAACAAAAACAATTTGCCCATGATCCTATTTTCCATTGGAACATTAATGCGAAAAGATTCCAAGTAATGATTTCTCAAAATTTCTCCACATTCTTGATCTGACAAACTTGGGAAAGCCACCAGTTGCAGATACACCATCCATTTCTGAAGTTTAGCAAGCAAGGCAGGGTCGGTTTGATCAATTTTGTTTTCCACGATAAAAGTTCTCAATTGCTTGAGGATTTTTTTCGCATCAATGTCTTCCCAAAACTCGATGGCAACTTGAGCATCATTGATTAATTTGTTTAAATCTACCATAAACTTAAAAATTTTTGTGTTTATCCTTAAATTTTATTTACCCGCCATAGTATTAATTTTTCCTATTTCACTAGTATTGAAACCAGCGCGCCTTAACATACCTTCGGTTATAAGTTCATTCTTACCAGCCCTTTTTTGAAGAGCTACTACCCAAGCTGCTCCTTGTATCATTTTATCATTATCTTTAAATTCAATTTTATTGCCATTACTATCATATGCATCAACGCCAGTTGTTCCGATTTTTCTAGCATATTCAAATTGCTCAGCTGCGATTTTATCGTCATTACCAATTTGCTCGACATATTCTGGTTTAAATCTATCAACTTGCTTAATAGCTGAAGGTGAAGCGTACATACGCAACAAAGCTCTTCCTTGATTTGTTAACTTAGAAGCTGTTCCTCCTTTGGCGCGGTTACTTGAATAATTTGGATGCAAAGATTTTGGAATGTTTTGGGCGTCAGGCGTAGTCATCAATTTTGCAACTGAGACCTGGGAAGCCCAGCCATCATCAACTGTGCTATCAACACCACTGGCGTCTTTGCTGACCGTATAGACCTTTTCTCTTTTACCAGTTTTTGAATTAACCCTTGTTAACCCATACATAATACCTCCCTTTGCAACCGCAATACTTCCAACATCCTGCAGATGAGTGTTTCGGTGTTCTTCATCAACGCCAGAAGCTTTCAAAATTGCATCCATTGCATGAGCGACATCCCCATTTTCAATTTCATAGTTATTTTCATTAATGCCCATTGTTCTAAACTTCTTCCCTAGTTCCGTGTTGCCATCAACATGTCCCTGAATCCATCTCATAAAATCATTATGATCATTTCTTGCAATTTGATTTCGCATCATAGCCTGCAAATCAACTTGGGCAGTAGGCGTGTCCTTTCCAACCAATTTCTCCATTTGCAAAAATTCATCTTCGGATTCTTCAATTCCTCCGTCAATGAGCTCTTTTTGTCTTTTGGCAATGATTTGATGCTCAGCAAGTTCCCTGTAATTCGTTTTTCCACTTCTATAAAAAGCATTCAGTCTATCATGCCAAGCTCCAGTTGCAACACTAAGGTGTTTGTTTTCAATATCCTTATTTCTAGCATCCCAAGCCGTCTTGATAGCTCTCGGACTCCAAGACTTCAATACCTTGCGATCAATTTGATTGCCAATAGCTTTAACACCTGTCTTGATGCCTTTCAAAGGCAAGTTGCCTGCCCATTTACCAACTTTCTGACCCATACCAACAATTTCTTTGGAAAATGCAATATTCATTGAATTCGCAATTCCCATTGCAATCCAAAGAATTCCAACTGGGATAAAGAAAAAGGCAGAGCTGGCAATCCAATTGGCTTGTCCAGCAGATGTTGTGTTCATACTTGCAGCTGCCTTGAAGTTGCTGATATTTTCACTGCCCATTGCTCGCATCATTTGCATCGAAACCATCATCATAAATACCATCACGGGTCCAAAAAAAGCATATTTGAAAAGATTATCCCACCACTGGCTGGCATATTTACTCATCGCCGGAAAAATAAAGCCCACAAAACCAATAGGAGAAAACATCACAATCAAGCAAAGCGCGATCAGCCTGACCACAAAAAGCGCAGCCAAAACCAATAGGGTTATCCCGAGAATAAATGAAAAAGCTATAGCAGCCAGCAAATATGCGATTTCCGCATCAGCATAACCATTTGGCAACAGAATTCCAACTAGATTAGACATATCGCCAAAGCCAGCCATAATTGCCGACCCACTTCCTTGGCCTGTGCCAGAAAAAAGATGATTCAGAAAATAGTACATCGCCACATTGGAGATGTCGATGAAAAGTCGCGCAATCGGAAAACTAAAATTGACCAGCAAGGCATTGATCAGAATATTAAGCCACACTTTTTTCAAACTCCAACTGTCAACCTGAAAAACCGTGCAGAAAGCTGAAAAAAGCAGAATCATAATAAAGGTCATATTCAGGGTGTCACGCACCATAATCCAAACATCCCTAACTGTTTGCTTATTGAGCAATCCTCCAGCTCCAGAGATATTTACAGGATCAACCGCCCATTGAAAAAGTGTGCCCACGATTCCAAAAAGATAACCAACCAATTGAAGAATGCCAAATAAAACAGTTTTTACAACCAAAAAAAATGGATTCGATACCATGTCTTTCCATATGGAACGGTCCTTTTCAGTTAATGTGGTAGACACTGTTTTAGTTTCAGGTTGAGCAATTGCCCCTATTGAGGAGCCAACAGCAGGAGCAACTGTGGCTGTCGCTTGATTGGTGGTAGCAGGAACAGTAGTTGTATCAGCAGCTTTTAAGCTTTCCGCACTACCCGTCAAAAAAACCACCATCAAAAACAAAGCCATCAAAAGCCCTTTTGTTTTTTTTCTTTGCGAAATATTTTTATTTTTGAAATTCCAATTCATCCAGATTTCAAACATTAAATCTCTTTGGAAAGTATACCACATTTTCCCCAAAAAAATAAGCCCAAGTTTGGCACTATTTTTTGTCAAACAAAAACCGCATTCATCTTTCAGAATGCGGTTTAAGTTTTTGTCATTGCGAGAATTTTGTACTCAAAATTTGTGGCAATCCAGAGCTTGGCACCGTTCTGGATTGCTTCGGATGATTACATCCTCGCAAAGACATATTTTTTGTATTTCCTAAAAAGCTAAAAAGTTTACCCCGTGGCAAATGCCACTGGGGCTAAAACCTAGTAGATAAACCCCTTAATCGCCCTGCTTGAAGCTGAAAGCGTACGCGTGCTGCGCTTGGCAAAGCCCACATAATTCATTTCACTGACTGTAATCGTGTCACCACTGACTTTTTCCACATATGCCACATGTCCATAATAGCGATTCTCGGTTGTTACCATAATCGAACCCACGCGTGGCGCACGACCTGTGGCATAGCCTCCGGCCTTGGCATGATAAAGCCAAGTTCCAGCATTGCCGCCCCAAGGCACATATCTTTTTTGCGAAACATACCAAGTGCAATAACCATAAGGAAAACTATGCCCTGAGCCAATTTTCCCCTTGGGAATCACACCCTCTGAAATTGCAGGCGTGCCACCAGCTCCATTGGCATATTGTCTTTTTTCAAGCAAATCCTGACCTTGCGGTGAAGTCGGCTTTGGAGCCTCGCCCTGTCCATCAGGAATCACAATTTCTTTGCCAACTTCCAAATCACCATTGGCTGGCAAATCATTAAAGGCAATAATTTTCTCCTTATCAGCTTTGAATTTGCCAGCTATTGCATCGATATTATCACCATTTTTGACAACATATTGAATTCCAGAAACAGGCAAAATAAACAAAGTGTCCCCTGGCATAATGGAATCTACATTGCTAATGTCGTTAGCCCATAAAATAGTATTGATGGAAACTTTGTTTTTGGCTGCAATTAAACTAAGTGTGTCACCCTGAGCCACCACATACATCTTAACCCCACCATCCTCTTCTGGATCTTTCATAGGACTAGCCATTGTAGCACTCATAATTCCTTGACTACTAAAACTAGCTTGATTTTCAACTTCGTCTTTTGCCATCGGATCAATAGCACTACTGGACTTTGAAAGTGGCACCAAGGCTAAATCATTTTTGCGATTAACTTGCCCGCTGATTTTTCCTCCAGTATTAATTGGTTGATTTGAATCCAGATAACCGAAAAGCAGGGCACTATTGCCCTTCCCAGAAGCTACATTGGTAGCCGAAACCAATAACGCACTTGAAATCACCACCGCTACGGCAGAATAATTTCGAAAAAGATGAAGTAACTTAACAGTCCTATGCTGCTTGAGATAGTCCGCAATCGCTCTTTGCTTGAAATGCAGTTTGGTATTAATTTCACCAAAGTCCACTTTCTTAACCAAAGCGACTATATAAGCAAAAAATCTTTTGATACTAATAGCTGAAAATCCCTTCAAGTGACGAGCGGGTTTAGAAGGAGCGCTGTCATCCTGTTCGCCAGCTGGCGAATCAGGATCTGAGCCCAAATTTAGAACAGGCTTACAGCTGCTTCATATTCCGCAGTCTTAATTTTTAACATTTTTTAATTATATACCCCTAGAGCTTTTTGTCAAAGACTTTTTGGTCTTAAATGGTGTTTTTTGCCTCAAATAAGCCACAAAACTAAATTTGATTTTTGCGAAATTGAAAAGTGGAGTAGAATAAAACCAGCGCCATTGCGCTGAATTTTAAATTTGAAATTTTAAATTTGAAATCAATGAAAAATGCTTCAGTTTTCAATGTTTTTAAATTTAGTCATTAAAAATTGACTTGTACTAAAGTAACTTAATTAGTGGTAGATAATCGTTGGAGGTCGAGCCTCCATTAG
>JBAXHR010000004.1:0-17113 GCA_037138835.1 Candidatus Moraniibacteriota bacterium
CCTATTTGGAGTATCAAGCCCCCAAGGGAGAATGCTATCTTTTTCTGGATGAAATACAGGAAATTCCGCGCTGGGAAAAATGGATCAGAACCACCCAAGAGCTAGCCAAGGCTAATCTAGTGCTTTCTGGTTCCAATTCAAAACTTCTCAGTGGTGAGCTAGCTACTGTGCTGACGGGCAGACATTTGGATATAACCGTGATGCCACTATCTTTCCAGGAATTTTTGAGTTTTAAAAATTTGGAAATCAAGAAAAAATCAGATTTAATAACCAAAGACATAGAGTCAAAAAAACTGCTTCAGGAATTTTTAGAATTCGGATCTTTTCCGATAGTTGTCTTGGAAGAAGAAAAAAAGAAAGAATTATTACTCAACTATTATGATGACACGGTCAACAGAGACTTGATCAAGCGCTATAAAATCAGAAAAACTGAAAAACTCAAAAGTCTCACAAAATTTTATCTCAGCAATATCTCTTCGCCTATAACCTTCGCATCTGCTGGGCAATTCTTGCAAATGTCCGCCGAAACCACGGAGCGCTTTTCAGGTTATCTTGAAGCCTCCTATTTGGTATTTTTTCTGAAAAGATTTTCCTACAAATTCAAGGAGCAAGAAAAAAGTCCTCGCAAGGTTTACGCTGTGGATACTGGCATAGCCAACACTGTTGGTTTTCGTTTCAGCCCCAATCTCGGCAAGCTTGCAGAAAATGTTGTCTTTTTGGAACTGAAAAGGAGATCCTACCTTAATCCATTTTTAGAAATCTATTATTGGAAAAGTCTGGCCAATGAAGAAGTCGATTTTATCGTCAAGGAAGATAGCACTATTAAAGAATTGATTCAAGTATGCTGGAATCTTGGAGATATCCAAACTAAAAAACGAGAAACAAAAGCTTTACTCAAAGCAATGGCTGAATTTAATTTAACCAGCGGGCTCATTATAGCTGAGGATTTCGAAGGAGAAGAAAATTATGATGGGAAAAAAATTAAATATGTGAGCCTGAGAAGATGGCTACTAGGGTTGTAAAAATTATTTCTTTATCTCCTTCCCCTTTGCCCAGGCGATTTCAAAAATTGGGCGAATGGATCTTACCAATTCTTCGGATTCAATGACCACAATGAAAGGGTTCTCTTCCAGTGAAACAATTGAGATTTTGTTCGAAAAAAGAGAAAAGTCCATATTGATGCCATTCAAATCATCCAGCAAGCGCACTCTTTCGCCAACTGTCAAAAACTTTTGCGCTATAGCAGATTCTTTCTCACTATTGGGAATCAAATGTCGATTTCCCAATGGATAAAGTTTTTTGTTGTATCCCTTGGCCCATTTGTCCGTTATCCCAGGATAGTGCTGTTCGCTTCTTTCGCAAGAATAGATATAAAAAATATCATCTTCATTGCCCATAATTTCCCAAGCTTTCAAAATGGCTTCCCTGCCTTCGTGATAGGTGATTTTTGGCCTGCTTTTGCCTTTGTTTCCAAGGGTGCGAATAATCGGAAGCATTTCTGAGAAGTTTTTGGCCACATTTTTGAGCTGCGACAAGATGACAGTCGGGTCAGTAGCTTGGTAAGTGTTGATTTTCAAAGCTGGCAATTCGCTGGCATAACCTCTTTTCATCAGACCTTCAAGAATGACATAGATAATCGAGCGTTTGAGCTTCGTGATTTTTGAAATTTCTGTCACATTTCCTTTTCCAAGTTTAACCAACGCCAAATATACTTGCGCTTCTTTTTCCGTAAAGCCCGTGGTTTCCAAAAGTTTGATCAAGTCTTGATCCATATGATTATATCCTACCAAAAACCACCGTATTTGTCAATATTTTTGATAAATAAATTTAATTTTCCTATTTTTAAGCTATTTTTAGGCATATTAGCATTTTTTACTATTGATAATTTTTAGAAAATTTGAAGAGTAACACTCAAAAGCATTTTTTGCTTTTGGAAATAACAAACTGAGACGGGAAAACTCCCGTCTCTTTCCTTTTTACCTTATGTAGTTGTATGCTAAAGATGGAATTATCTCTCAATTTCTGCATATTTTTCTCCATCCCAAGAAAAAAGCTTTTCAATTTCTTTTATTTGCACGACTATCTTCTTTTTTTCTATCCCTGAATCATCTTGGCAAATAACTTCAGAAACACCATTTAGCACAACTTCGTCAACGCTATCTTTATTTATATCCACATATTCGTTTTTCAATTGTCCATCTCTGAAAACCTCATCGCACTGCCAATATCCATATTCCTTATAGTTATCGGGTGAAGTGCTAAGTTCATTTTTAGAATCAACTGCCCGCGCCTCCAAAAGTAGTTCTGCCCGATTGCCGGTAATTTTATATAGATACAGCGATCCATTCCCAACATGCGTTTTGCCATATATTTCTAAAATAGGATCCGCAAAACCTTTCGGATATACAAATTTTGCACCTAAAATATACTGCTGTTTTATTGGGTTGTCTATCGTCAACCATTTAATACTATTGTCATTTTCTAGCTTGCCTATTTTCAAATTTTCCCACCAATCTTTTTCCCATTCCAAAATAGCAAAAAATAATCTTGGATCGCTTTCTGAAAAAATAACCTCCACATTGTTTAATTCAACTGAATTAGCTGTATTCTCATTTAATATTTTATTTTTAATAAAACTGTTTTGATCTACTATTTTTTCAGGATTATTCAAAAAAACATGTAAGCCAAAAATAAGTGGAGCAATAAAAATAAACGACCACAATTTTATACTTTTCTTAGGGTCTGATTTATCAAGACCCTTAGTATAAATAAGCCAGATATTATCAGCATATTCCGCAGGGCCAGGTCCATAGGCTTGCACTGCCTCTTTCCAATTTTTCCAATATCTTTTCCCGCCATTTATGCCCTGTGCTTTATGATATAGCCACCTGACACCCCAGTAAATGCTTTCATATGGAGTATTAGCATTTGCTTTGCCATTATAATCAAGCTTCTTTTCTATGCCATTCTGCATCCAATATTCAGTCAGTTCTCCGTTAAGCGTTTTCAATGATGGATCGCCTGGATTTCCAACCTGCATAACATTAATCTCGCCACCAGGATAATATCCCATTTTACTTTCGCGGTAAATTATTGCTTTGACAAGATTTGGATCAAGTGGTTTTTCTACTGGATATTTATCGCGTAAAAATTCTTCGTTCCACTTATTGACGACCTCCTCAATTATCACATCGTAGCGATTATAGTCATTATTGCCAAGCGGTCCTTTATTCTCATATGGCCTAACTGGAATGTTATTTTCTTCATCTTGATTATTATTATTTTCAAAAATATTCAAATCAAGTTTATTCAAAAAGGATTCTCTATCTGCCCAAAGTTCAATATAATGGATTCCTTTTGCTAAATTAAGATAAAATCTATTCGATTGGGTTTCCCCCTGGAGATCCTTTCCTTGCCAAAACCAGTTTTTACCCCACCAACTAGGCTTGGAATTTTTTTGAATTTCCCCATCAATCACAAGCTTAACATCATCACTATCAAGGGCATCTCTCTTTTTACAAGTGACATCCACATCAAGAAAATTAATTGGAAAATCAACAGTCACGACAGTAACCCATGATTGACGATCTTTTCCTGATGATTGAATGTCTTTCAGTACATTCAATGAGCTACCAGCATCTAACTTATTGATCTGCGGCTCACTTAATAACTCGGCCCCTCTTTTCGGAATAAATTTTATAGTATGTTTTCCATCAATCAACTTCAAAATAAACACTATTATTTTTTCTGTTCCCTTTAAATTTGATCCATTCCAGGTCGGAGGAATATCAAAATACTGTGGCTTATTTCCTGAAGGAATTTCCCTCAATTTAAGCTCATCAATTTCTACCCTTAAATCTTCTCCGCCAAATAATCCGAGGAATTTACCATTTTGACACGCAGCGGAAACCTTGATCATGTAAACTCCAGCATCCGAAACATTAAAATTAAATTCCCATGGTTGATTTATTTTTTTATACATAGGCTTATAGTATTTTTAAAAAATCTATAATTTTATAACTACATATTTCTACCTTTACCCATTTAAATAAACCTTAAATCTTCAGCCCTGAATATTCCTCCAAAGTTTTCAGTGTGGCTTGCACAGTGATGTTTTCGGTGTTGAGAAGTTTCACATTTTTGAATTCTTGGAAAATTTTGGTGATCACTTCATCCGCCCAAGATGGCGCAATAGCTTTGACACCTTCGAAATCTATCTCAATCAATTCATCTTTTGGCAAACCAGCCAGCGAATAAGACTGCAAGGCTAAATAAGCTTCCCGTCCCGCTGGACGAGAAACCAACAAATCTCCAAATTTTTTGATTTCAATTTTCATAAGTTTAAAAATATAACTCAATCAAACAACCTTTCACAAAATTGTCTGCTCGACTAATTATCAGCTGATGGTTTACGGAAACTTGCCCATCGCCTGAATAGAATTTCAACAACATATTTTGATCGGTGACATTTTTCTTCACAAATTTCAAACCATTACCACGATTTTCCAGAATTCTGCCAGAAATTTTCTTGGTAAAAGCCATCTTAAGAGCTTCTTGATCGTTTTGCAGTTCTGGAGCAGCTTTCCTTAAGGTGTGCAAAACACCAAGACCTCTGTCAGCAATAATTGCAAAACCTTTTTCCCCGTCATACTGCACAGCAAAGAATATGCCCATAATATCTGGCCAATTTGCCACATTATGATCAAAGGCATTGTTGCCAATTTCTCCCAACATCGAATAAATAATATACGCAACTCCTTCATCTATACCCTTTTCAATCAACATACCAGGAACTTTGGCATTTTTGGCCTCAAAAACATCCCGAGACGCACAATAAAAATCGCCTTCAACCTCAACCTTTTCTGGGGTTGCGGTTATCCAGGTATGCGCCAATTTTTGCAAATCTTTTTCCATAAAGTTATCCTTATCCTAGCAAACAAAGCCCACCAAGTCCAGCACTGCACTTTTGAAAAATATTACTTTTCAAAATAATTCATCCATTTGTTAATCCTGCCATTTAAATCACTGGTAAAATTTTCCCAAAACACCACAGCATAATGCGGTTGCTCAGCTTGCGTGGTGAAAAAATATCGTCCGTCAACTTCTCGCAACTCCCCAACTGCAAAAACAAACTCTGCATTTTTGAGCATTTCAATTTCCGCCAAGCTATTAACATCCCTTAAATCAAGCAACACCACCCTCGGCTCAACTTCCCATCCGCTTTCTGTTATATTTTGCATATTACTGTTTTCTGATTCCTGCTCACTGCCCACCGTCTCCTGTTTATTGATTGTTGAATTTTGACTATTGTCTATTGTGTTCTGCATTTTATTTGGAATTTGCAATTTGTCATTTGAAATTTCTTGCACCCATTCCCACCCTCCTTTGATTTTTTGATAAATTTCTCCATCTTCGATACCATCGACTTTTTTGTAACGAACTTTGCTGGCTATTTTGCCATCAGGATAGCGGAGTTGAATTTCGGCTTTGGTATTATTCAGAGTAAAACTCGAAAAAATGCTCGTGAGCTCTTTGATTTTGTGCTTTTTCAAAATAAAGTCTTCTCTGATTGGATGATTGATGAATTTTTTCCAACCAGTGGCAATGCTCCAACCGTTGAGATTGATTTTTTTGTTGGTCTTGTTTTCAATCGTCAATGATTCAATGCCTGTATCTGCGCCATCTGGGTTGGCAGCCACTGCCACAATTTTCACTTTTGGATGCGGAAATTTCTCCACTTTCACTTCAAAATTTTTCACGGTGTCCTCACTGCCATCTGACAATTTCACACTAGCCTGATAAGTCCCAACTGCTTCATACTTATGTCTTGTTTTGGCCAGATAACTCTTGTGTCCATCGCCAAAATCCCACGAAACTTTCACACTATCACCATCCAAGTCGCCCGTGGAAACTGCAAAATTCGCATAAACGCCAGCGAAAATATCGCCGTCAATTTCCGTTGTGCCAGAAGGCTGGTTGTTAAAAATATTTTCCGCACTAGGGGTCAAGAATTTGCTCCAGCGCCAAGAAGTGCCATTGAAATTATAGGATTTACCTTCTTTGGCACCAATATAAGTTGTCACTGAAACTATTTCGTCATTTGGATTTTTCAGCCAAACTGTTTCCGTGCCTGTATCATTCATTTCCAAAACACATTTTTCTGCGGGATTATCATCAACCACCAAGAATTTTTTGTCTTCAATACTTTTCCCATCAAGCAAACATTCATTCTTGCCATAATCCACAATTTTCCAACCATCTAGCAAAATTTTTCCACCAGTTGCATTGAAAATTTCCACGAATTCTTTTTCATTACTACTCTTATTGGGCTTCGGATAAATTTCATTTAAAAAGATTCCGACCGGATAATTTATTTTATCTTTAATAATCTCACATTTTTTTGAGTCTTCTAGGCAACCACTTGCTTTGGGGTTTCCGCTTAATATAATTTCAAAATCCTTGGAATTGTCGTCAATGTCTTGAAAATCTTTACGCTTGATCACCTCTGGATCATCAGCAACAAAACCCACAACACTCAATGAAGTTTTTTCAACAAACGGCTTGCTATGTCCAACGCCCCATGCAATTTGATCAATTATGCCTCCATCATCATCAAGCAGTGCCACACTATTATTGGATGCGATATAGGAGCTAGTTGATTCATCCGCTTTTACTTTTACAGCGATTGAAGAATTTGACCACAAGAAATATCCCTTGGCTGGAATCACCGCCGTATCTGGTAATACATTGATTGAACTTTCCGCTCCGCTTTGTGTCTTTTTGCGAAGCTTCCAATTGCCAATGCTAATTGCTTTTTCTGATTTATTGTAAAGTTCAATGTAATCTTCGCTAGTTTTTCCTTTCCCACCGCTAATTTGCACTTCATTAATAATGATGTTGTTTGTCGCACTGGCCAAACTCTTCCCCTGAAAAAATAATGACACTGCCAAAAAAATCGGCAGTGCCAAGTATCCAAAAATTTTTTTCTGTTTTCTCTTTTTTATCTTCACTCCAAGCAAATCTCCATTCTTTTTAATCATTACTACGAAATTTTTTCCTTGATCATTTCTCCAAGCTCCTCAGTGCTATGCAAAGATTCTTTCTTTTGCATATTGAAAATCAAATTCTTAATCAAATATGGATCGGAAATGGTCTTAAACACAAATTCTTCCCGTTCCCCAGCAGTTTGCACTTTCACATCGCCATAATTCAAAATCGTTGGGAAAAAACCAGAGACTTGAGCAGTAATGTCTTGCATTTTGGAATATTCCATCTCACTAACTCGACGAGAAAACATCCCATTTTGTTCAATGTCCACAATCCGTTTGTTGGTGATAATCCAAACATCGAAATAATAATCAATCCAAATTAAAAAGCCATAAATCCAAACGACCAGCATAAAAAAGTTTTCAAAAAAAAGCAAAAACTCCCGAGATTGCAAGGCCAACAGCCCCGGCAAAAATGTTGGCACCACGCCAATTGCCAAAAAGAAAATCACCGTCAAAACAAAAAGCGACAAAAATTGAGTCAACAAATAAAACCAATTACGATGCAACACTCTGATGATTTCTTCATCTTCGTGCACTCCCTTGAAATGAAATTTTGAAAATCCGTCCATCGCTGATTATTTAAATTACAAAATTGGAAAAAATGCTCTCCAGGGGAATTTTTGAAAACAAGACAAAGTTCGTGAAAAGTAGCACGCAGACCACGGGCACGAAAATGGCCAACATCACCAGTTTTGAAAAAGCGCTATAAGCATAAGAGACGATATGAAAAATCACAAAAATGCTCATCAGGGACATGATAAAAAAAATCACCAAATATAAAATTTGAAAAACGGGCACCAGCATATTATTCTAATTTTATTTTATTTTTCAAAACCACTATTACTTTTTTATTTTACTACAAAAAGACTCATCCGCAAAATACAAAACCAAAAAGATAAACGCAAAGAAAACATTTCCTGCTAATAATATAAATCTTCCTCCGTCGCTTTCTGGGGAACTTGCATATCGCCGGTACCAGCATTGGTGCCTTTGCTGATATTCCAAATGATATCAAAAATTGCTTTCTGGGCATCGGCAAATTCCTGCGACTCGACAATGAAACCGATTTTTTCCTTGGGTGCAATGATAATTGATTTATTATCATAAATAATCATATAGGGAGAAATTTTCAAATCTTTCGGCAAAAACCTAGTCTCACGCAGAAATTTTGAAGCATAAAACAATTCCTCTGTTAGGTCTAAGTTATATTCAAAAGTTCTGAGTGACAAAGCCTTAATTTTTTCCGCTACTCTTTTCTTGATAGTTGCCCGCATGAAAGTTACCCCCAGCAAATCGTTAATACTTGTGTCTGTCATATAATAGCGCGCAACTTTTTCTTTGCACGAAATCACATCCGCAAAAAGACTTCTCAAACCATTGATATTATAATAAATTTTGATTGTCGGTAGAAACGAACCTTTCCCAAGAATATCCTTTATCTGAGGTAGCATTTCCTCAATCGCCAGTTTTTGTTGCTCAACTAGATTATGCAAACTTTGTTTCGGATCTTCACAAAAATAAAATTTCTTGCCATTTTTGTCTATCTGCCCAACAATTTCTTTCTTAATCAAGGCGTCGAGACAATAATAAACACTTGTTCGCTTAATCGACGTATTTTTAGCCAGTTGTGCCACCGAAGCTTCTCTGAGTTTCAAGAGTTCGATATAAACCTCAGCTTCTTTGCCGGTTATACCAAGTTTTTCCAATTTTTCAGCTATTTTTTCCATATTTGTCGAATATTTTAGTCATCATATATAGTATACTATATGGCTTGTATAAAGTCAATAGTATATTTTTATATTTTATTTATCTGCTTTTATTGACTATTTTCTCTTTTTGGTGTAAACTATCTCGTTAAGCTAGAAATTTAACCAGTTATTTGAAAACTTAGTTCTCTCTTAAGAGTTGCGATCTCCGGCCGGAATCATAATTCATCAAAAAGGAGAACACAATGAACATGGACTTATTAAGAAGGTACGAAAAAATTGCGTCTTTATGGGATGGAAACGCATATGAGAGCTTAAGAAGAGACGGCATGATACCTGCAATTATTGAAGCAGTGGGTATTTCAACTCTTCCAAGGGAGGTGAAAGTTCTTGAAGCCATGTGCGGCACAGCTAAGGTTGGGATCGCTGCAAAAAAAGCAATTGAAGAGTCAGGCAGAGTTTGCAATCTTATTTTATGTGACTTTTCCCAAGCAATGCTTGATCAGGCGGATGTCGCAGCAGAAAAAGTTTGCGCCGATGCCTGTGAAATGCCATTTTCTCGTGAGAGTTTCGATTTAGCACTCACTAGATTTGGAATTCATGATATTGAAAAAGAAAAACAACCTTTGGCCATACACGAAGTCTTGCGTGTGTTAAAAAAGGGTGGTCATTATGTGCTTATAGGTTTTTGCTCGTCAGCAAAGACGCAATTTTATTACAATAAAATTGCCAACTTTAAAGACGAGTTAGCAGGGAATAAGGGTAACGCAGATAGATTTTTTCCCACAGAAGAAGGCTACATCTCACTACTTCGCGAAGCCGGATTTCAAAAGATTGAGATCAAACATCGTTTTTCATCACAAATAAAACTCCAGGGTACAGGGGAAATTCCAAAAGAAAAAAGTAAATTATGGGCTAATTTTGTTTCCAAAATACCAAGTGAGATAAAAAAGGAAATGAATATTCGAAGGCAAGCCGATGGAACTTTTGAATATGATTTCCCAGCCACAATTTTCGTGGCTGAAAAGTAAATGAGAAGTAAACAAGAAATTATAACCGCCCTGACAACTGATACTTGCCAGGGTTTTTCATATAAAACAAGCACAAAAGTATAAAAACAAAAGTATTGCAAAAAGTCGCATATGCGACTTTTTGCAATACTTTCACCACACCCACCAAACAATCCCAACAGCCAATTGATGACAATAAACTAAACTCTAAAGCGAATTTTGTTCATTTCAGCCCAAATTTTATTTTTAGTTTTTCACCATGAAGCATTCTATCAACAGTGAAAATCTCAATAAATTTTGTGACATGATAACTTTCAGAAAGAAACAAAATCTCATCTTCGCATTCATAAGGACAGACCCAGACACTTTTTTGGAGTTGCAGAAAACCAAGTTCTTTGATCTTTGCTCGCAATGCTTCTCTTGCAGTATTATATATCACAGGTTTTGTAGGGATATCATACACCAGCACTCGCCATTTCTTATCCCATCTTTTAGTTTTTTGGATTCTAAGCTCCTCAAAACATAATTCCTTGATGCGTTTTTCTCCAGTATTTGTCAAGACAACCTTAGTTTTTCCATTTTTTTCTTGGATAATTTCAACTAATTTGCGATTTTTGAGATTAGCAAAAGCATTACTCAATTGTTTTTTGGAATATTTTTTTCTGAGCCCAGCTCCCTCCGCCATTGAAAACAAAGCTGGCGCCAGTGCTCCAATAAAAGCAACTCCTCCAACAGCAATTGTCATGAGCAAAAATTTTGTGACAGTTGAACCCGCACTATCCGAAAATAGAAAGTCTTCAATAATTTCTTTTGTTGTTTTTGTTGTTGTTTTTTTCATCTTATTTTTGAAAAAATACTTCTTATCATCTCGCTGATGTTTTATAACTACATAATAAATCTTTTCTACAATATTGCAAATTCTTGCATATGCGACTTTTTGCAATACTTTTTATTTATAGACTATGAGGGTTAAGCTAAAGTGTTTTTCTATGGCAACAATCCCCAGATGAGTTCGAAAATGCTTTTTAGGCTTTCGTGGATTTTTTTGCTTTCAATGATGATTCCAAATTGCTCCTCATAGGAAACGACGCCAATTTTGTTGTCGCCATAGATATTCAGCTCAATGGAAAGCTTGTAGCCATCTTTTGAGATAAGCTTTGTGCGTCGCAGGTGTTGTTGATCATTTTTGGTCCAATCACGAATGAATTCACTATCTGTCAGCAAGGCGCGAACCGGAATTTTTCTTTTGAGACGCTTGGGAATATGTTCTTCCAGAAAAAATTTCTCATCAAAATGGGTGGCAAAAGTTTCAGAAAACCAAGCGAGCATTTCGCAATTGGGATATTTCAAGCTGTCGCGATAAACATCTTTGATTCCTTCCTGACCTTCGAAATATCTAATCTCGGGTTTTTTGTCGATCAAATTGGAAAAAGCCAACAGTTGCGGCATAATTTTGTCGATCTTGTTTCTTCTTTCTTCCAGCATCAAATGCAGTTTGCGGGGGTCTTCCGCAAAAAACACCGAGGCAGTTTCTTTTTTGATGGAGGTGAGCAGGCCTTTGTCTTTCAAAGTTTCAATCACCAAATAGGCCGAAGTTCTTTTGATGCCAGCTTTTTTGGCCAAACGGCTTACTGTCGTTTCTCCCAACTCCAAAGCCGCCAGATAAATTCCAGCCTCATTTTCACTGAGTCCTGCCTCCAACAGGTCTTTTTGTAAGTTGTTTTTCATATGCTGTCGCCGATTATGTCAACATTATTATCATAGCATATTCTTTCAAATAAAGCAAGATATGGCTTTATTATTTTGTGCTAGTCCTTATTATTGACGGTTTGGTGTTTTTCTGCTATACTGCGTTGTTAAGATGAATTAGAAAAAAAATCTTAACGAAAATTCTTTTACAATTTAACAACAAACGGAGAGCGATCATGAAACACACTTTCAATATTCTTTGCGTCACAAAGCGGTCTTCTGACGTCAAAGGACCTGCCACATTTCATCTAGATATCCAAGGCGAGGCTATTGTAAACACTGAGGACTGCACTTGCGTCTTCCAGGGGGAAACATACACAGTAGAGAATTCCGGAGAAGGGTTAGATGGAACCGTGTTGGTGATTAGCATTAAAGCCGCTAGACCACAACTACAATTATTTAAAAAGGCATCAGGTGTTATCACCTTAAAAGTGCGCCAATTTAGTTATGATGTCTGGAATTTGTACACCGACACACCCACAGGTGATAAAACTCCTGAGGAAATTAAAAAGAAAGCTTATCATGCAATCAACCGATTGCACTAATGGTTTACATAATTCACCCTGGTAGTTGGTAACCGCCATGATCACAAACAATTTTGTAAAACATCAAAGGAGAAAACATCATGCGTATTTTAGTGTTTGACGACAACGAAGCCAATCGTGAAGCCGCCAGAATCCAATTACAAGACCACGACCTCACAATAGTGGGAACCTATGATGAAGCACAAAAAGCGCTTGCACCAAGGATTGATCAACAAAAATTCAAGATTGCCATACAGAACACAGACGGTACGGATGATTTGAATTATTCAATGATCGATAAGCTGCGGATAGATGCCACTATACGCCCACAACATGCTTTCGATGTAGTCTTAACTGATCTGCTTGTGCCTGCCTCAAGCCAGCATCAAAGCTCCATGGAATTAATTGGGCAACAAATGCCAGTGGGGATATTCATCGGATTATTAGCTGCGGTGGGAGCGAATGTTCCTTATGTTGCCGTTTTTACTGATAGTGACCATCATGACCACCCCGCATCTGCCTGCTTCGACTCTTTCAACTATGTTTGCGGTGCAAACAAGCCTGTTGCATTCAAAGTCGGAGATAGTAAGGTATTACTTGTTAATTACCTTGGGTGGGTTAAATATGAGGATGGACTCTGGGTTAAAAATTGGGCTGCTCTTCTTGATTATTTAGTAGAGTAAGTTCATGTTTTGTACATTTGTTCACACCCTGATAGTCGGTAACTATCAGGGTCTTTTTATATACAAAAATTTATTAATTCAAAATATCCGCCAATTTCCTCCAGTCCTCCACTCCCAATTCCTGCGCGCGAGTGTTGGGAGAAAATCCAAGGGAGACAAGTTTCATTTCGATTTCTTTTTTCTCGAGTTGCAAACCATTGGAGAGATTGTTGATCAAAGTTTTGCGTTTGGCAGAAAATCCCGCCCTGACAATTCTGAAGAATTTTTTGGTTTCTTCCTTACTTGCAACGCTCCCCTCATCTGTCCTGCGGACATCTTCTCCCGAGGGAGAAGAAGCTATGGAAGAAATCTTCAGGACAGCGCTGTCCACTTTCGGCATCGGGTCAAAAGACTGCCGAAAAACAGTGAACAAAAACTGCGCCTTGGCATAATACTGCACGGAAACTGCCAGGATACTCATTGCTCCTTTTTTTGCCACAATCCTTTCGGCCACTTCTTTTTGCACCATCACTACCATTTCCGCTGGGGGATATTTGGTTTCCAGCAAAAGTCGAATGATTGGCGAAGTAATGTAGTATGGCAAATTAGCCACAACCTTGTAACCCGAAGCCTGAAACCCATAACCTGAAATCAATTCGGGGAGATTTATTTTCAAGATATCTCCGGCAATTATTTCAACTCCGCCAGCTGGCGGATTATTGCCTACCAATTTGGTATGCAATAGCTCAACCATTCTTTCATCAATTTCAATGGCAATTACTTGCTTGCAAACTGCGGCCAGTTTTTCTGTCAGTGCCCCTTGCCCTGGGCCAATTTCGAGCACCACATCATCTTTTGTAAGATTGGCAGCTTCAATAATATGAGCCAGCACAGCTTCATCTTTCAAAAAATTTTGACCAAGCGACTTCTTTGCAACAATATCCATAAAATTATTTCCCCACGAATTTACTAATCTTTTACTAATATACTAATAACTCCAGTGATGTTTAAAACACATTCGTATATTAGCAAAAGATTAGTATTTTAGCTGGGATACTGTAAAAGTAAAAACTTTTAACTAATTTGTAATCACTTCCATTTTAATCTCGGCTGTGCCTTGACCAAGCGGGGCTATCTTTTCAAACGCCACTTTGTCCAAGTCAATGATGCGTCCATTGCCAAATGGTCCACGGTCATTGATTTTCACAATCACAGACTTACCATTTTCCTTATTAGTAACCCTAACATAACTTCCCATTGGAAGCCAGGGATTGGCAGCTGCCAGCGTGCCAGTGTAAGCATACCAACTTGCCACGCCCGTGTGAACCTTGCCAACTTTGACCAGTGTTCCCTGCGTCACAACTTCTTCAATCGGCTCTTGCGTGACTTTCTTTTCCAAAACTTTGCGAGAAATTTCCTTGCCGTCATAATAAACAACTTTATATTTCACATCTGTGTTTCCATTTTGCCCTTTTTGAGTAACCTTTTTGACGCGCCAACCCAAGGAATCGTCCTCATTGGCTTTCGTTGTAAAAGCAATGGGTTGATTTTTGATTTCTTCTTTGATCAACACATGCGTAACTTTGATCACCATTTCATTTTTGAGCAGTGTTTGCCTGCTTGGAAGTGTGATATCATCATCCCCCAAGGAAATACTTTTATTTTCCCAAAGCGCTTGCTCCACAGTGTCTTGAAGAGAATAGATTTCCTGACTTTTGTTATTTTCCTTGAGTGTAATCTTTTTGGCGCGCTGAATAAAAATATTTGTACCATTAAAAAGCTTGCTTTGCTTGGCTGGATAGACAATATCATACTCTTTTAAATTTATCTTTTGCTCTTCCAAAAAATCTGCCACGATTTCAGCCTTCGAAGTTGTTTCGAAAACAAGACCAGCCTCAGAAAAAGATATTTTTTTCTGATCAGCCATTTCGAACAATCTCTTTTCCTTTAAAAAATACGCTCGAAAAAAAAGCGCCCCCAAGCAAATTAGTAGCACCGTGAAAATGATTTTGGTTTCGGCTGATTTTCTTTTGAGAAACATACTTTTAATTTTCGATGCGAAACTACCTACCTATCGGCAGACAGGCCAGACAAGCAGACAAAACAAATAGGAATCTACGAATAATACCCCATCTAAAACATTTAACTAAAAAACTTCCCATTTAAAAAATTTGAAAAAGGTAACAAAGGTTTAAAGAAGTAAGAAAAGAAATCAGAAAGAAGAAATCAGAAATCCTCTTTCTTGATTCTTTTTTCTTAAGCCTACTTCTAAAGACTTATGCTCCTTATTTCTAAATAAAAAAAATACTAAAAAATATACAGCTACTACCACTAAGAATGATCCATTTTAATCCGCCTTGAATCGATACTGAATCGCTTCCGCAATATGCATCTGACCAATCTTTTCCTCTCCGGCCAAATCTGCAATCGTACGCGCAATTTTAATAATCCGATGATAACCTCGCGCACTCAATTTCATCGAAGCCACCGCGCCCCTGAGCAAGTTTTTTGACGGTTCGTCCAAATGACAAAATTTCCTTAGCTGATCAACTGACATCTCGCTGTTGGTAATAATCCCAAGCTTAGTAAAGCGCTCCGCCTGAATTTTACGAGCGCTCTCCACCCGCTTACGAATATCTATACTACTTTCACCGCGATTTTTCTCCTCCAGTTTGTCAAAACTAAGCCGTGGCACTTCAATATGCAAATCAATGCGATCCATAATTGGACCTGAAATTTTTTGTTGATACCTGACAATTTGCGCCGGCGTGCAAATACACATTTTTTCTGGATCTGTCGCATTGCCACAATAACAAGGATTCATCGCTGCAATCAGCACAAACTTGGCTGGAAAAAGCAGTGACCCTTTCGCCCTTGAGATGGTGATAATACCATCTTCTAATGGTTGACGCAAATTCTCCAGCACGCTCTTGGGAAATTCTGCAAATTCATCCAAAAACAAAACTCCGCGATGCGCCAAACTAATTTCGCCAGGGCGCGGATAAGTTCCACCTCCAACCAAGGAAACACCACTGGCACTGTGATGAGGGCAGCGATATGGCCTCTCAGTGATCAAACCCTGGCCTCTTTTCAATTTGCCAGCCACTGAAAAAATTTTTGTAATTTCCAAAGATTCACCAAAAGTTAGCCTTGGCAAAATGGTCGGCATCGTTTTGGCTAGCAAAGTTTTACCTGAGCCAGGAGGACCATTAAGAATCACATTATGTCCGCCAGCGGCCGCAATCTCCAAGGCCCTCTTGGCATGTTCTTGCCCACTGATATGTGCCATATCAATTTCAAATTCCGAAGATTTGAAGAGTTCTTCTCTGTCAAGACTTGGAAATTTTTCAATCAATTTATTGCCCAAAAAATGATCTGCCAAAGCATAAAGATTTTCCACTGGCATAATATCAACACCATCAACCACGCTAGCTTCACTGGCATTTTCCGCTGGCACATAAAGTTCTCCGAAACCCTTTTCTTTGGCAAGGAGCGCAATTGACAAAATTCCTTGCACTGGCCTGATGCGTCCATCCAAAGAAAGTTCGCCAACGACCATTTTGTTTTTGTAATTAAATTGAAGTTGCCGTGTGGCTATCAAAAGCCCCAGGGCAATCGGCAAATCATATATCGCGCTAGCTTTTGGCAAATCCGCAGGGGCAAGATTGACAGTGATGCGACCGCATTGATGCGGAGGTTTGAAGCCACTATTTTTGATGGCACTGCTCACGCGGTCGCGCGATTCCTTAACCGCCGTGTCAGGAAGTCCCACAATGGAAAAATTGTGCAGGCCAGACCCAAGCACATCCACTTCCACCTCCACAACCTCACCTTCAAGTCCGATTGTCGCCGCTGAAAAAATTTTTGAAGACATACTTTAAATTTTTAGCTTATTTACCAAGTTTTTCACCAAAGATACTTTTCAATTTTTCAAGTTTTTCAGAACTTTTTTTGCATTTTTTATTTGATTCATGCCAACAAAAAAGCACAGCGCCTATTGTCATCGGGAGATAACCAACAATGGGCATCAACTCAAATGTCATTAAAATATATCTAATTATTCTGTATTTTAGCCTTCCCTTACCCCATAAAAAGAAAAATAAAAATACTTTTATTGGTAGGCCTATAACACCAATTGGATCGCTGTCACTTACAATAGCTGCTGTTATCGCAATTAGCCAAGGAGCTGCGTAATGGTCTTTGACATCTTTTCTAAGTTCTCTTGCGAGTTTAATTGCATCAACTAAAGACTTAAACTCACGACCCTCTTCAGCCTCTGCTGCTATTTTAGCCACCTCTTTCCCATATTTAGCTAATTTTTTAAATTCCTTGTAATTATCATTTTTACTATTATTATCATTTTTTGCCCCAGGATAACCATTTTCAACAGGATTTAAATTTTGTCTTCTTGCT
>JBAXHR010000005.1:0-16308 GCA_037138835.1 Candidatus Moraniibacteriota bacterium
GCCGTAAAGAGTGTTGTGGATAAATTTCCGGCAGATCCAAACACTATGAGATTGCTAACACAGCTATCATAAGCCTGACTATTTTAATTAATCTTTTGCCATACCCGCAACCGTGGGTATGGTCATTTTTTTTATGGCTATTTTTTTGTGATTTTTTTTGGTTATAAAATAAAAATTGCGAAGTTGGATATTTTGTAATTATTGCAAATATTTATAATAGTTGTTTGGGCTCGGATTCTTCGACTTTCGCAGGAGCAGGTTTGCCTGTCAGTCTTTGGCTGGTAACCTGCTCCTCATGTTTACTGGTAATATTTTTCAGTTCGCGAACTTTTAGGTTCAAGTTACCCTCCAAAGGATGGCGTGCAAACTTGAACCTGCAGGAGATTAAATAGCTTGCCCCATAACGGAGCTCAACTCCGAATCGGAGTTGAGCTCCGCAGTATCAAACTGGAATAGATCAGTTTAAATTGGCAGAAATTAAGTCGGTTTGGTATAATTGGAAAACAAGGCTTTGCAAAGCCAGATTCTGGGAATGGGAAAGCTGACTGTTGACACAAGGTGGAAAATGTGCTAGACTTTTAGGTTAGTTTTCAGCCTCCTGCGGTTTCTGCACCACGCTGAAATTCTTTAACAATTTATTCAAGAAAGAAAACATCAACCCGTTCGGTATTTTTACTGAACACATCAAGGAGTGTTATGCCGATATATGTAAACATGCCCGGCTTTTGCCTACAGCATTTGAAGCCAGCTTTTTTTGGTTCTCCGAATTTTACTGGAGTGGATGTTAATGTAGATCATAAGATTGCTGAATTCCAATCAGATTTTAACCGCAATCCTTATGCGAGAAATTTTATTCAAGTAAGGGGGTTGCGCAAGGCTACCAAGGCTATGCTTGAGCAGAGAATGATAGCATTTGATCTTGTGATTTTACTCACCGGAGAAGATATTGTGCTTTGCTCAGAGAGACTTCTTAATGAACAACTTATGCAAGATTTCAAACCGCAAGTAGTACCCTCGGAAAGTGTAATAAGAGGTTTACTTGGTGCATATTATTCCCTTCAGGAATTTACGATTCAACAAATTGAAGGGTTTAAAAATGCAGATGACTTCTTGTTTATGAATAATTTTGAAGAAGAAAGTTGTGTCGGGCTCTATGAAGAAAAAATCGCAAAAATTGGAGACAAGGAATGTGGGGGAATCATTTTCTATGTTGATGGTACTGGTAAACATGGTTTGGTAGTTGCTGAAAATGATTTTTCGGACAATGATTTCACTTGGCAATCAGCATTGATGGCTTGTTCCAATTTTAAGTTAAGCGGTTATGCTGATTGGTATTTACCAGGGAAAGATGAGTTAAATCAAATTCAGCAGGCCAGAGATGTTATTGGAAAATTGAAGCATTTATATTATTGGAGTGCAACTTCAATTGACAAAAATGACGCATGGAGTTTGGATACTTACCACGGTACCTTTATTCTTGATGATAAGAATATGAAGTTAAATGTTATTCTGATTCGCGCTTTCTAAATTTTTCACAAAAAAACAGGGGGGAATAGTAAATGGATTATTATTTTTTCACTAATCTGGTTGGTGGCACTGCCAATTTTTGGATTATTGCTGTAGTGGCAATAGTGTTACTGGTATTTAGTCGGGATATCCTTGAGTTACTCTATGAACTTAGAGATGCTACATGTAACTTCCTGATTATGCGTATCATCGTGATGCTTCTTGCTGCGGCGCTACTTGTTTTTAGTGGGCTTGCTTTAATAGGTATAGCGCTTATACCATTAGCTATCATTGTGTCATGGTGCGCTGTAATGTTCGGACTTTTATGGGCGATAGTTATTGCGATTGTTTTATTGATAGGAGAATATTTCGTCTATCAAAAAATCATGCAATATATTTAAAAGGGCAAGAGGATAACATTTCCTCTTTGGTCTTAGGAAGGCAACTGCTTGCAGCTTGCCTTCTTTTTTTATTCCTAATTTTTTGTAATTCTTAAACATAGCTTGAAAATCGTGAATTTTGTCTGGCTGGGCTCAGATTCTTCGACTGCGTTGTTTTGTCTTTGGTAACAAAACAACTTCGCTCAGATATGACAACTTCCTTTTTTGTATAACAATTTAGCAATGTAACAATTTTGCAATTTTGGCTTCTATTGACACTTTTTCCCCTTTATGCTAAACTAAAAACATATTCAAGAACTAGGACTGAAATTCCTTTCTTTTTTGCATTTTTTGGGGGTGGAAAAAGTGCATAATCTTTTTTATCTTAAAGCTGAAAAAGCCTTAAGATAAGCCTAATTCTCAAGTAAAGAGTGGCAGTGACAATCGAAACTAATTAAATTAAATAGCCTTAATTTTAAACTCATTTTGGCTCTTTGTTTTTTGATGAAAATTCAAAAACAAGGAGAAACTGATGAGCGCTGTTTTTATGGTCAATGAAAAGAAACCCCTCAAGGTGAAGGAGTCCTATGGTGCCTCTTCTTCCTTGAGTCGAAGAAAGTTTTTCAAAAAGCAAATGATCGTGTCGTTGCCGAATTTGATTGAAGGTCAAATCGATGCTTACGCTTGGTTTTTGAAAAAAGGTTTGCGAGAATTGTTTGATGAAATCAATCCAATCAATGATTTCACCGGCAAAGATTTGGAGCTTTCGCTCACTGACTATTATTTGGACGAACCAAAAACTTCCGAGTTGGTTGCCAAAAGCAAAAACATTTCTTTTGAAGCACCCTTGCGAGCCAAGGCTCGTTTGGTGATCAAGAAAACTGGCGAAATCAAGGAACAAGAAATTTATTTGGGAGATTTTCCGGTGATGACTGAGCGTGGAACTTTTGTGATCAATGGGGTGGAGCGCGTGGTGGTTTCTCAGCTCATCAGATCTTCAGGGGTGTTCTTTACGATGGAATATCAGAAAGGCAAAAAACTTTTTGGGGCAAAACTGATTCCAAACCGCGGAGCTTGGATTGAAATTGACACTGATTTGACTGGCGTGCTCAATGTCCGCATTGATCGCAAACGCAAAATTCCTGTGACTTCCTTGCTTCGGGCTTTTGGCATGCAAAAAGACGAAGAAATTTTGGCAGCTTTTGCTGGCTCCGATGAAGGCGAAGTGAAATTCATCGCCGAAACTTTGGCCAAAGACATTACCAAAAACCAAGGTGAAGGTTACAAAGAGATTTACAAAAGAATCAGACCGGGAGATTTGGCCACCGAAGAAAACGCCAAGCAATTGGTCAATGGGATGTTTTTCAATTTTGAAAAATATGATTTTGGGAGCGTGGGTCGTTATCGTTTGAATCAACGCTTGATGGTGGAGCGCGAAGACAATGAAGAAAACCGCGTCTTGTTGATGGAAGATTTGCTGTTGATTATCAAGGAAATTATCCGTTTGAACAACACTCCCAATGCGATGGCTGATGATATTGATCATCTTGGCAATCGTCGCGTGAGAGGTGTGGGCGAGTTGGTGCAAAACAAATTGCGCATTGGAATGTCACGCATGGCGCGCAACATCAAAGACCGCATGAGTACTTGCGATGTGGAAACAGTCGTGCCTGGGCAATTGATCAACTCTCGTCCGGTGGCTGCTGCCATCAAAGAATTTTTTTCCAGTTCGCAACTTTCACAGTTCATGGATCAAGTCAATCCTTTGGCTGAGTTGGAACACAAACGCCGTTTGTCAGCGATGGGACCGGGGGGTCTGACGCGTGAACGCGCTGGCTTTGAAGTGCGCGATGTGCATCATTCGCATTATGGTCGCATTTGTCCGATTGAAACTCCAGAAGGTCCAAACATTGGTTTAGTGGGGCACATGGCTTCTTATGCTCGCATCAATGATTTTGGTTTCTTGGAAACGCCTTACATCAAAATTCATCGCCAAGTTCCTGCCACGGTTGAAATGTTGGTGGGTCGCATTTTGAACGAAGATATTGCCGGCGTGGGAAAAGTTTGGGACAAAATTGATGAAGACCTGGCCAAGAAAATTATCAAGGCTGGCAAAAAGACGGTGGAAATCAAACCGCATATTTCTGATGAGATTGAATATGTCAACGCAACTGTGGAAGACAGACAAGTGATCACACATGCGCGCGTGGCCACCGATGAAAACCGCAACATTGTTGACAAGATGGTGGAGGCTCGCGTGAAAGGTCATCCTGAAATGATTGAAGCTGAGAGAGTTGATTTGATCGATGTTTCAGCCAAGCAATGTATTTCAATCGCTACCTCGCTCATTCCATTTTTGGAACATGATGATGCCAACCGCGCCTTGATGGGTTCAAACATGCAACGCCAAGCAGTGCCTTGTATTGTGCCTCAAGCACCATTTGTGGGCACTGGGATTGAAGACAAAGCAGCCGCTGATTCAGGTCAGGTGGTGTTGTCTTTGGGAGATGGCGAAGTTGTTGAGGTGGACGCAAGCCATATTGTGGTGAAAGAAACTGCGCCAACTCGCCTCGATGAGACTGAGTCGAAGCGGGTTGGAGCCAAGAAAGATAATTTCAAACGCGAATATCGTTTGCAAAGTTTTGTGAAATCAAATGCTTTCACGAGCATGAGTCAAATTCCACGCGTGGAAAAAGGTGAAGTGGTGAAGAAGGGACAACTTTTGGCTGATGGCGCTGCGACGGAATACGGCGAATTGGCTTTGGGACAAAATCCCTTGGTGGCCTTTATTCCTTGGGATGGTTACAACTTTGAAGATGCTATCATTCTTTCCGAGCGCTTGCTGCGTGAAGATTGGTATAGTTCAATTCACATTGAAGATTTTTCAATTGACATTCGTGACACCAAATTGGGTGCGGAAGTGGTGACTCGTGATATTCCAAATATCGGTGAAGAAAGATTGAAGAATTTGGATGAGACAGGTATCATCCGTATTGGAGCCGAAATTTCTTCCGGTGATATTTTGATTGGAAAAATCACACCGAAGGGTGAAGGAGATTTGACCCCAGAAGAACGCTTGCTACGGGCAATTTTCGGAGAAAAATCCAAGGATGTGAAAGACTCTTCGCTTTATTTGCCACATGGTGAACATGGGAAAGTGGTGGACATCAAAATTCTTTCGCGCGAACAAGGCGACAAACTTTCCACCGGTGTGATCAAACAAATTCAAGTTTCAATCGCGCAACTTCGCAAAGTATCCGTGGGAGACAAATTGGCTGGACGCCATGGAAACAAAGGGGTTATTTCAAGAATTGCGCCAGTTGAAGATATGCCATATTTGCCAGATGGTACGCCAGTAGATGTGATTTTGAATCCTCTCGGGGTGGCTTCTCGTATGAACATTGGTCAAATTTTGGAAACTCATCTTGGTTGGGCAGCGTTGAAATTGGGATACAAAGCGGCCACGCCTGCGCTGGATGGAATGACTGAGGAAGACATCAAGGTGGAACTGCGAAAAGCAGGTCTGCCAGAAAGTGGCAAGATCAGGTTGATCGATGGCAAAACTGGTGAAAGTTTTGACAATGAAACCACGGTGGGTGTGATGTATGTGATGAAGCTGAACCATTTAGTGGAAGACAAATTGCATATGCGTTCCATCGGACCATACTCTTTGATTACACAGCAACCATTGGGTGGAAAAGCTCAATTTGGTGGTCAACGCTTTGGAGAAATGGAAGTGTGGGCGTTGGAAGGTTATGGCGCAGCTTACACTTTGCAAGAAATGCTCACCATCAAATCTGATGATGTGTTGGGTCGCTCAAAAGCATATGAATCGATTATCAAGGGCGAGAAAATCAAAAGCCCAAACATTCCTGCCTCATTCCATGTGTTGGTAAATGAGCTCAAAGGACTTTGTTTGGATGTCGAACTTATTGATTCAAAAATGAAAGATGAAGGGGAATTGGATGATGAGCTTGGTGGTTATGAAAAGACCGAGGGTGAAGATCTTGACCAACTTTAATTCTTTGTTAGTTAACCTTTCATTTTAATCTTTGTAATAAAGCTAAAACCAACCCTCACCCTTTTGCCCTCATCTGTCCAGTGTACTGGACATCTTCTCCCTCAAGGGAGAAGAGGATTAGGAAGAAAGCTTGGGAAGGAAAAAACATTTTATGGAAAATATTACTAAAGTTAGCGATTTCAATAGCGTCAGACTGCGCTTGGCTAGTCCTGAAAGTATCATGAACTGGTCACACGGCGAAATTAGCAAGCCGGAGACCATCAACTATCGCACCCAACGATATGAGAAGGATGGTTTGTTCTGCGAAAAAATCTTTGGACCTTCCAAAGATTGGGAATGTTATTGTGGAAAATACAAACGCATTCGTTATAAGGGAATTGTTTGTGACAAATGCGGGGTGGAAGTGACTCGCTCGATTGTGCGTCGGGAACGCATGGGGCACATCAAGTTGGCGGTGCCAGTTTCGCACATTTGGTTTTTGCGTGGCGTGCCTTCCAAGATTGGTTTAGCGCTGGGCGTTGGCGTGCAGGATATGGAAAAAGTGATCTATTTTTCCGCTTACATTGTCAAAGATGTGAACGAAGAAGTTCGCGACCGCGTGTTGGAACAATTGGATCAAGAATACAAATCCAAGCAAAAAGAAATCAAATCTGGTGGCACCGAAAACGATCGCGGGATTGAAAAAATGTTGGATGAGTTGAAAGAACAATACAAAGGCGTGAAAGATGATTTGAAAAATCTCAAACCGATGCAGATTTTGTCTGAATTGGAATATTTCAACCTTTCCACAAAATATGGGCAAGTTTTTTCCGCCGGCATTGGGGCTGAAGCGGTGCGCGCCATCTTGGAAAATATGGACATCGAAAAGATGATCAAAAAAATCAAGAAAGAATTGGATAGCGAAGATACCTCTGACAAGAAAAAACTTTTCAAACGCATGAAACTTTTTCAAGGTTTCAAGAAAGCTGGCTTGCAATTGGAATGGATGCTCCCAACTGCAATTCCTGTGATTCCACCAGATTTGCGTCCGATGGTGGCTTTGGATGGTGGTCGTTTTGCCACTTCCGATTTGAATGATCTTTATCGTCGCATCATCAACCGCAACAATCGTTTGCGCAAGTTGATTGAGCTTGGCGCACCAGAAGTGATTACGCGTAATGAAAAAAGAATGCTGCAAGAAGCGGTAGATGCCCTTTTTGACAATAGTGCCCGCAAAGGTCAATCATCGGTAGCTGCTTCAACTGGTCAAAGAAGGCCGCTTCGTTCCTTGGCCGATGCTCTCAAAGGCAAGCAAGGTCGCTTCCGTCAAAACTTGTTGGGAAAACGCGTGGATTATTCTGGACGAAGTGTGATTGTGGTTGGACCGCAACTCAAATTGCATCAAGCCGGACTGCCGAAGAAAATGGCTTTGGAACTCTTCAAACCATTTATCATCAACAAATTGATTGAAAAAGAATATGCTCACAATGTGCGAACTGCAGGTCGCATGGTAGATGCGGAAGCAACTGAAGCTTATGAAATTTTGGATGAAATTATTGAGCATCACTTCGTGCTTCTCAATCGCGCGCCAACGCTCCATCGTTTGTCCATTCAAGCTTTTCAACCAGTGTTGATCGAAGGAAAAGCCATTCAAGTGCATCCAATGGTTTGCGCGGCCTTCAATGCTGACTTTGATGGTGACCAAATGGCGGTGCATGTGCCACTGACTGATCAAGCTCGGCAGGAGAGCGCAGAAATTATGCTTTCTTCCAAAAACTTGCTCAAACCAGCTTCCGGTGAACCGATTGCCGTGCCATCGAAAGATATTGTGTTGGGAATTTATTTCATCACGCACATCAAGGCTGGCGTGAAAGGCGAAGGCAAAATTTTTGCTTCCGATGAGGAAGCAATCTTGGCTTATCAAATGGACTTCGTGGCTGTGAACGCCAAAATCAAGGTGGACATCAATGGCATTATGGAAACTTCTGTAGGGCGCATTATGCTCAATGATATTTTGCCAGAGGAACTGCGCTTTGTGAATGAAGAATTGACCCAGAAAGAAATCAAGCAATTGGTAGCCAAAATGCTTCGCATGAAAGGCCAAGAAGAAACGGCCGCTTTCATTGACCGCATCAAAACCCTTGGTTTCAAAATGGCTAGCAAGTCTGGAATCAGTTGGGGTATGGATGATTTGAAAATGCCAGTCGAAAAAGCGGCTGCGATGATCAAAGCTGAAGAAGAAGTGTTGATAATCAACAAACAATATGGCATGGGACTGCTGACTGAAGAAGAACGCAAAAATCGCGTGATTGAAATTTGGAACCGCACGAAAAACACCATTGCTGACGCCGTGAAAGCTTCGATGGACAAAGAAGGTTCAGTATACACCATGGTACATTCCAAAGCTCGCGGATCTGAATCAGTGGTGGTGCAGATGATGGGTATGAAAGGTTTAGTGGCGGGGCCAACCGGCGAAACCATTGAATTGCCAGTAAAAAGCTCCTTCAAAGAAGGTTTCAATGTGTTGGAATATTTCATTTCGACGCATGGTTCCCGAAAAGGTATGGCTGACACGGCTCTGCGAACCGCTACCGCTGGTTATCTGACTCGTCGTTTGGTGGATGTGTCGCAAGATATTATTGTCCGCGAAGAAAACTGTGGTGACACGGAAGGCACTTATCTTCACAAGGAAGACTCTGATCGCATTGGCCAAAGTTTTGCCGTGCGAGTCGAAGGTCGCGTGATGGTGGAAGATGTGCTTGATCCAAAAACCAAAGCTGTTTTGGTCAAAGCTGGAACCATGGCTACCAAGGAAGAAGGGATGGCCGTGGAAAAAGCGCAAGTTGAAAAAGTCAAAATTCGCAGCGTGGTGGCTTGCAAAAGCAAACGCGGAATTTGCCAAACTTGTTACGGCGTTGATCTTGGTCGCAGCGAACTGGTGGCAATTGGTCAAGCTGTTGGAGTGGTGGCTGCCCAAGCTATCGGTGAACCAGGAACCCAATTGACGATGCGTACTTTCCATGCTGGAGGTGTTGCTGGAACGGATATTACTCAAGGTCTGCCACGCGTGGAAGAAATTTTTGAATGTCGTCCTCCAAAGGGCGAAGCCATTATTTCTGAAATTGATGGCAAATTGTTGGAAATTGTTTCTGAAAACAAGAAAACCGTGACTTTGAAAATCGAAACGCTGGAAGGCGAAATCAAAGAATATGGCGTGCCTGCTGAAGCAACTTTGGTTGTTTCCAAAGGACAACTTATTGCCAAGGGAAGCAGGTTTAATGAGGGTCACATTGATTTGAAGAAACTTTTCGAAACAATGGGCCAGGAAGCTTTGCAACGCTACATCATTGGAGAAATTCAAGAAATTTATGCGGCGCAAGGTGAAGGTATCAATGACAAACATGTGGAAGTGATTATTCGTCAGATGCTTTCTCGTTTCAAAGTTTTGGAAGCAGGCGACACAGATTTGCTCCCAGGCGACATTGTGGAACGCGATCAATTCAATGAATCCAATGCCGAGGCTCTGGCCAACAAGGGAGAGTTTGCTACCAGTGAAGCACTCGTGATGGGCATCACCAAAGTAGCGCTTTCAACCGAATCGTTCTTGTCTGCAGCTTCCTTCCAAGAAACTGCGCGCGTGCTGATTAATGCCGCGGTGACTGGTAAAGATGATCGTTTGCGAGGACTCAAAGAAAATGTGATTATCGGACGCCTAATTCCTGCGGGAACAGGATACCGAAAATAAGACAGCTTGATAGCTTTTTAGGCTTTAGCTTCTTAGCTTCTTAGCTTCTCATGAAGATACGAAAAATTTAAAAGGTTTATCCCGTGAAATTGTTTTACCTTAGTAAAACACCTGCCCTAGCAGGATTTCACCGGGAGTATGGAAGAAAAAACGAGGACATCGCGTCCTCGTTTTTTTTGACTAAATTATTCAATAAGAATAAGCTGGAGAAGAAGGATCAAGGTAATTTATGCTAACTTAAAATTTATGTCCGAAGAACAAAGCATTATCGTCAATGAAAAAGATGAGATTATTGGCTATAAAGACAGAAGCGAAATTGTCTCAAGCGATATTTATCGTGTGACTGCTTTGTGGTTGGAAAATAATTTAGGCGAGGCGTTGTTGGTGCAACGGGCTTTTACCAAAAAAAATTCACCAGGTAAATGGGGGCCAGCAGTTGCAGGCACTGTTGAAAAAGGTGAAACTTATGACAGCAATATTATCAAAGAAGCGCAAGAGGAAATCGGGCTGGTTGGCTGCGAATTTCAAAAAGCCGAGAAAATGAGAATTTCTGAAAAGCGCAACTATTTTTTGCAATGGTTTTATGCTCAAGTAGACAAAAAAATTGAAGAGTTTATATTGGAAGACGGTGCTTTTGAGCAGATAAAATGGTTCAACGGTGAGGAATTAAAAAGTGCGCTTGAGAAATCTCCAGAAAATTTTGTGCCTGGCCTAAGGGCAAATCCAAAAGTATTGCGTGTTTTTTTGAAGCAGTGAATATTTTGTAAAAAATAACAATTGTTTGCACGAAAAAATACTCGAAATTTGGGTATTTTTTTGGTATAAGCAAGCCAAAATTCGGACTTATCCACAGGTGCCACTTGCAGTGATAATCAAGGAGTGATAGAATGACATTAGACATTAAGAAATACTTAGAAAGTTTACCCAGTTGGATCCTCGTTAATGCGAGGTGCAAAGCAATTCAACGGGGTGAATAAAGTAATAAAGTTTAACACAAAAATAGACATCATAATTTGTGACCTCAAAAATAAAATGAAAGAAGATAATACGAACAACAAAATAATTCTCTATAAAACCGAGGATGGCAGAACGGAGATTGAAGTGAGCCTGGAGGGCGAAACTGTTTGGCTTTCGCAAAAACAAATGGCGGAGCTTTTTGACAAGGATAGAAAAACAATCACAGAACATATCCAAAATATTTTTAAGGAGGGTGAACTGGTCGAAAGTTCAGTATGCCGGAAATCCCAGCATACTGCTAGTGACGGGAAAAGCTATGCCGTCAATTTTTATAATCTTGATGTGATTATCTCGGCGGGTTATCGAGTTAAATCTTTGCGAGGCACGCAGTTTCGCATTTGGGCAACGCAGAAATTGAGAGAATATATCGTGAAAGGTTTTGTGATGGATGATGAAAGGCTTTCGGAATGCGGAGTGAAAAAAAGCTTTTTCGCAGAGTGGCTGGAGCGGGTCAGAAAAATCAGAGCTTCGGAAAGAAATCTTTATGAAAAAGTGAAAGACATTTTTGCTACTAGTATTGACTATGATCCAAAAACGGATTTGACTAAAGAATTTTATGCCACGATCCAGAACAAATTTCACTATGCCATCACAGGTAGCACTGCTGCTGAGTTGGTGGTCGAGCGCATTGGCGGGGAAAAAGAAAATTTAGGGCTAACTAATTGGAAAGGGGAAGTGCCGAATAGGAAAGAAGCCGAGGTGGCAAAGAACTATATGTTGGAAACAGAGCTGAGACAGTTGTATCTTTTGGTCGAACAATTTTTGTCTTTTGCAGAATTCCAAATTGAACGAAAAAACATCATGCATATGAAAGACTGGGTGCAATATTTGCATGACATGTTGAGATTCAATCGTTTAGAGGTGCTGTCTGGCAAGGGCAAAGTTTCGCATGAGAAAATGGAGAAAATTGTGAAAAAAGAATTGGCAAAATTTATCGCAAAGAAAAACTTATCCACAGGTGCCACTTGCAGTGATTTGATAGCAGTGGTATAATAGTATCAGGAAAGAAGGAATAGATACTTTAACTAGAAATAACAGAGCTAAGATAATAGTAAGTTTAAAATATAGCAAGGATGAAATTTGAGGTCACGAATTGTGACCTCAAAAAAACTTGAGGTGACAAATTGGAACCTCAAGTGGTACAAATAAAAAAGTAATAAACTAATTTTTAATTTAAAAATTACACTTCTGTACATTTGTACCTTGGTACATTTGTACAGATTCGCCCTTCTCGATTTGCAGAGCTTTCTGTCAATCGATGCATGGCAGGTAATTTACAGAAAACATTATGAAACTAACCGCTAAACAAAACTTGATCATCAAATCTTTGCGAGAGATGATTGATCAAAAAAAAGAAAACCCAACCAGCTATCGCTTGCAGAAATCTTTGGAATCAAAAGGCATCAAAGACAGCATGAAATCAGTGATGCAGGTGATTGAAGCGTTGGAGAAAAAAGATTTAGTAACGCGCGATAAAAAGCACAAACTTTTCTTGGTGGAAAATGAAAGCTATGGTGACGCGCAAAATATTTTTTCCATTCCACTTTACGGCTTGGCATCTTGCGGAGAGGCGTTGGCTTATGCTGATGATATGGCTGATGATTTTTTGCAAATTTCCAAAAGTCTTTTTCACAAAACAGAGCCAACGCAATTGTTTGCCGTCAAGGCATTGGGGGATTCAATGAACAAAGAAGGGATTGCCGATGGGGATTATGTGATTTTTGAAAAAGCTCAAGGGCGCGCCGATTTTGAAAACAAAATCGTGGTGGCGGTGATCAATGGTATGGCAACCATCAAACGCTACAAGGATATGGGCAAGGGCGTGATTGGACTTTTCCCACATTCTACCAATGAAACGCATCATCCAATTTATCTTTCCCAAGTGGATGTGATTTTCATTGCAGGAATTTTCAAAAAAGTTTTGCCAGTCAAATTTGTGAGCCTTTAAATCAGTAATCAAGTAGCCAATCACTAGTCGTTAGACGCCAGTTGCTTGGTTTGAATAATTATGTTCATCTTCTTATTGCAAATGTCATTAGTGTTTGTGGCGGTGGTGTATGTCACTGGGCTATTGTTAGTTTGGCGCTACGAAACCAGAAAAACCAAGTTGCATCAATTGGTGCTTGCTGAAATTGAATTGCTGCGAAATTCTGGCTTAAGCATGGCAATGGTGCACGCCAAAATGTTCAAATGGGAAAATGATTATCAACAATGGTTGAAAATGGTTGAAGCCAAGCAACAATTTATTTTTGAAAAAGTGTTATTTTTGAAAAAAAGTTCCTTGACAACAAAAAACAAAAACAGTTATTGTTTCCAAGTTTAAAAATGAAAGCCTCTAGTTAAGCGGGCGAAGATGTGCTAAAATGAGTTTGTGGCAGTTCAACAGCCTCTTGGTTACTAGCGAGGAAACTGCAGGCAAATTAATTACATATTTTCAAGCTCCAAACAGGTTTCAAATGGTTTCCCCATCTGAATTTCTGTGGTCACCTATGTCAAAAAAGAAACAAGCAAAAAAACAAACAGCAGATGTGGCAGTGGAAAAGGACGAAACTGCTCCGCTTATTGGAGGCGATGTGAAAAGAGGAGTAGTGGCCATCTTTCTCTTTCTCTTGGCTATTCTGTTTGTGTTGGGGTTTTTGTCTGAGGCACAAATTGTTGATGCTGGAATTTTGGGCAAATTTCTCAATTCTTTAGCTGGTTGGTGTTTTGGGGTTGGAAAATATATTTCGCCAATCGTGCTGGTTGCTGGTGGCGTGATTTTGCTTTTTCGCAAAGAAACTTTGTTTTATGTCTCCAAACTACTTGGTTTGAGCGTGTCCTTTTGGAGCTTGCTTGGCTTGATTCACATTTTGGTTTATGCTAAAACTGAAATGTTTGAAGCCGCCAAGCTTGGTAGTGGTGGAGGTTTTTTGGGCTACGGCTTGGCTTGGATTTTTCTGACGCTGGCTGGAAAGATTGGGGGTGCAATTATTTTGTTTGCTTTTATTCTGATTGGCACTACGATAGCGTTTAATTTTTCTTTGGTGGAATTTTTGAAGAAATTCATTCGAGAAAAAGTCAAGCATCAAGAAGATGAGGAAAATATGCAAGAGGATGAATTTTCTGAAAGTGAAGTTGAGCAAGATGCTGATGGAGGTGACGAAGAGCTCGTGGAAGCTGAAAATGCCAAGAAAACGCGGAAAACTGAATTTGTGCAGGATCCAAATGAGAAAATTGAGGAGAAAGAACACGGCATGACTAGCGTGCTGAAAAAGGTGACAGCTTGGAAGTCCAAGGATAACAAGGAGGATCAAATAGCTGAGCAAGCTCAAGCGCAGGCAGAATTTTTTTGGGAGACTCCACCACTTTCTTTGCTGGATGCTGCCATTGAAAAAGCGCAAGGCGGGGATGTGGAGAAAAATGCCAAGATTATTCAAGAAACGCTGTTGAATTTTGGCATTGAAGTTGAATTGGGCGAAATTAAAACTGGCCCAACTGTGACGCAGTACAGTTTTCGTCCGGCCGTGGGGGTCAAGCTCAGTCGCATTACAGCGCTTAGCAGTGATTTGGCTTTGAGGCTGGCAGCGCGCCAAGTGCGCATTGAGGCTCCAATCCCAGGTAGATCCTTGGTGGGAATTGAGGTGCCGAACAAAAAAAATGCCACCATTCGTTTGCCAGAGCTCTTGCAAGCGTTGGAATTTGAAAATCGAAAATCAAATTTGCTGTTGGCGCTTGGCAAAGATGTGAGTGGCAACTATATTTTCGGCGATCTCAAGAAAATGCCTCATTTGCTGATTGCGGGCTCAACCGGCTCTGGAAAGAGTGTTTGCGTCAACACCCTGATTTTGTCGATGCTTTTTCAAAATTCACCGCAAGATTTGAAATTAATTTTGGTTGATCCGAAGCGCGTGGAGCTCACTCCATACAATGGCATCCCACATTTGCTCACAGAGGTGATTGTGGAAAATGGCAAAGTGTTGAGCGCACTCAAGTGGGCGATTGGCGAAATGACGCGTCGATACAAATTGCTTGAAAAAGTTGGTTCCAAGGATATCAGTTCTTTCAATAAGAAGGCGGAGAATGGCGAGATGTTTAAAAATATTGATCAAGAAACGGGCGAAATTACTGAAGAACCTGTGGTCAAAATTCCATACATTGTGATTATCATTGATGAGTTGGCTGATCTGATGGCCTCGCATGGCAAGGAGGTTGAAGGCGCAATTATTCGCTTGGCACAAATGGCGCGCGCAGTTGGAATTCATTTGATTTTGAGTACTCAAAAACCGATGGTGACGGTTATAACGAGTTTAATTAAATCCAACATTCCCACGCGAATTGCTTTTCGGGTGCCGTCTTTGATGGATTCGCGCACAATTTTGGATGCTAGTGGCGCGGAGAAATTGTTGGGCAATGGTGATATGCTTTTTTCTGCAGCCGAGGCAGTTGATTTGCGCAGGGTGCAGGGTGTGTTTGTTTCTGAGGAGGAAATAAAACGCGTGGTGGATTTCATCAAAAATCAAAAATTTGAAAAAATTGAAGATAGCTTGGAAGATGAAATTATTGTGAATGAAGAAAAGCCAGCTGGCAATCAGAATGGTCAAGTGCAGACCGTTCAACATCCAGATCGCATTGATTTTGAATCAATTGAAAGTGAGAGCGGGCAAGAAGATGCACTTTATGAGGAAGCCAAAAAAATTGTGATTCAAGCTGGCAAAGCATCATCTTCGCTCTTGCAACGACGCTTGCGGATTGGGTATTCTCGGGCAGCTCGTTTGGTGGATATGCTGGAAGAAAATGGCGTGGTGGGCGCTGCGGATGGGGCAAGGCCCCGAGAGGTTTTGACTGGCAATGATGGGCAACCAACTTATGATGATCCTATGCACGATCAAATCGCGCGCGATAAATGGCAAATGTAAATAAAAATTATGGTTAAATTTACTCGCAAAAAAATTGATTCGCTGACCTTGGGTGAGCAGATGCAGAAACTCAGGGATGAGCGACGGCTTAGCTTGGCTGAGATTTCCAAGGGCACTAAAATCCAGACCAAATATTTGCAATATTTTGAGGATGGCGAATATATGAAATTGCCAGCCGATGTTTATGTGCGAGGTTTTTTGCGGAGTTACGCTAATTACATGGGCTTGCCAGAAAATAGTCTGATCAAGCAATTTGAAAGGGAAAAAGATATTCACAAAAATATCAAAAAAATTGTGGAAGAGGAAAAAAATGGCTCATTTATCAATTTTTCTGCTTTCATTATCACACCGAAATTGATTGTGGTTAGTGTGATTTCCTTGGTGGCGATGGCTAGTTTTGGTTATTTGTATTTTCAAGTTAACAATTTCGTTTCCACGCCGAGATTGGCAATTATCAAGCCAATGGATGGGGTATTAGTGGAGGGTAGCGGTACGCACATTGTGGGCGTGGCAGAAAAAGATGCCTTGGTATTTATCAATGATCAGCCAGTTTTGGTGAATGAAAAAGGAGAGTTTAGCGAGGATGTGGGACTCAAAGACGGCATTAATGCGATTAGCGTAAAGGCACGCAACAAGTTTAGCAAAGAAACGACGCAAAATATTTCAGTCAGTGCTAAAATTCCTGAAGTTGAGCAGGCACCCTTGGAAATTGAGCCAACTCCTGCAGAAACTGAGCCCACTCCAATGCCCACAGGACAATAAGGA
>JBAXHR010000006.1:0-15418 GCA_037138835.1 Candidatus Moraniibacteriota bacterium
CATTACTGCAATATTGATTTACCCCAATTCGAGCCTCAATGAAAGCTTGATTGAGGGTTTTGATATTTATATTTACAGCTTTTGCCAGTTGCTTCAAGAAATCGGCATATTTCAGGGTGGAAAGTTTGGTAGTTCCTGCGTTATAAATTGAACTTTTCTCTCGCATAACGGCTTGATTGTTTTCAATGGCTAGTTCTTTTATCTTTTCCTGCATGCCACTTAGTGAAAATTCCTTGTTTTTGGTCAACAAAAAATCCACAAAAAGTTTTTTAAATTCTTTTTCGTTTTCTATTTTATATTCCAAAATAACTTTTTGGTTCAATTTTTCCCACAATTCTTTCAGCTCGGAATATTTTTCTGTTCTGACGCTTATTGTTTTCTTTTGATCTGTTGCTTTGCGAATCTTGTTTGAGCCAACTCCCTCAAAAATTCGGGGATAGTTTTGCTTGATATAGTCAAAGCCACCAGCCAAGAATTTGTGCGAAAAATCAATCACTTTTTCTTCCACAATAAGTTTTTGCAACAAAGTGTTTTCCTCGTCAATTGCATATTTCTCCAAAATTTGCCTAATCATTTTCTCATCAAGTTTTTCAGGAATATGTTCCAATGAAATGGCGCCTGATTTTTCGTTGATCTCACTGACCAATTTTTCCACAAAATCATTTTCCGTAAAATCCACGAAATAGTTCAAATAAAATTGTTCGTCTTTGACTCGATTGCCGTATTGATTGACTGGCAAACGTAATCCGCGACCAACTTCTTGCAATTTTGAAATCTCCGAACCACTGCTTCGCAATTTGCAAATTTGAAAAACATTTGGATTGTCCCAGCCTTCACGCAAAGTCCATTTTGAAAAAATAAATCTTCTTGGGTTATCAAGTGAAAGCATTGCCTGCTTGTTGTGTAAAATTTCCTCAATTTCTTTTTCAATCGCCTCGTCTTTTTCACTGTTGTCTTGCGAAAAATATCCGCTATGGGTTTTTGAAATATCCTGCAAGGTTTTCTCCAAATAATTTCGATAGAATTCATCCGTTTCAGTTTCGAGTATTTTTTGCGCTTGAGCTTTGATGTGTTTTTCCACGGTTTTTTTGAGATAACCATCTTTTTTTCGATATTCTTCAATGTTATCAATGAAAAACAAGGTCAACGGCTTGATCTTGACTGCTCTTTTGAGAAAATCTTTTTCCAACTCAAAATGATTTTTGATAGCCTTGGCAAGCATAGTTTCTTGCAAAGTTTCGGCATAAGAATAAGGATTGATTTTGTCACCCTTTTTCAATTCCAATCCATTTGACAAGACAACTGTGCTTTTATTGAGATTTTCAATAATGAGATCGCGCATCGCATGATGCATTTTTTCGAGGCTGTCTTTTTTAACCAGTTTTAATGTTTGTTTTTTCTCGTTTTCTACAAGTTCAAAAGTTGCCTCTACTGAGTCGCAGTCAATAAATTTAACCATTGCATTTTTGCCTTCTTCAAACTGGGCAATATGCCCAACCACGCCTTTGACCAAATTTCGATTAAACGAATCAACCGCCGTGAGGGTATAAATCAAATTGTGATAATCTTTTTCTTTGCATGTTTCCAGTTTTCCTGTGAGAATATTTTTTTGCTTTGTTTCTTTTTCTGGAAAAGTTGCCCCATACCGGAGAATAAATTGCGGTTTCATTTTTTGCAAATTTTCCCAAGTCTTATTGCTATGATCAAATTTGTGTGGTTCATCGACAATCACAAAAGGTTTGGTCGCAGCAATTGCCTCGAAAGGAACGGCATATTTGTCAAACAAATTTTTGTCAAAACTTTTTTGCATTGTTTCCGAGTTGATCATTCCCGCATTGATAATGAGTACCTGAATTTGATTTTTTTCAAAATTCCCAGCACCAACAAAATTGTTTACCGCCGAAGGTAAATAGGCTTTTTTGCTTTTCCCGCCTTTTTGACTTTCCACAATGTGCAACTTGAGAGTCTTGCCATATTGTTCTTTGAAATGCTCGCGCGCGCTTTCGGCTTTGAGGAAATCAATCGTCCCAGCTTTGATGGACAAGGTTGGCACGACAACCACAAATTTGAAAATTCCAAAATTTTTGTTAAGTTCGAAAATAGTTTTGGTGTAGGTATAGGTTTTGCCAGTGCCAGTTTCCATCATAATATCCAGAATATTACTGCTTGCTTTGATGGATCCGCCTTTCACACTATGCTTTTGGCGACTCAGATAGATATTTTTGGCATAATCTCCTGTGGCTTTGTCTATGGTTGGATTGATGCATTGCTTTTCTGTTCCTGTTGGTTGGATAATTTCCAAACCGTCAAAAATCGCAATGGTTGCTTCCACGGCTTGCACTTGATGCTCCAAATTTTTTTCAAAATTAAATCCAGCCATAATTATTTTAATATCTCGTCACAAAATCAATTTCGAGTTTTTTCTTGTTGGCATAGGATGCCACATTTTCGGAAATTTCGCGCAAATTTTTGCTGTCAAAATGATAACCAAAAACAATAATGCTCGCAGGGCTGAATTTGTTGTTTTCATCCAATTCTTCCAGCAGTTTTTTCAGGTGTTTGGTTTGAAAATTTTTGGCTGTCAAATAAAGTTTGCTTCCAAAATAATGACCAACATAGCCACCGAGGTCTATTTTTTCGAGTTCTTGAGTAAGCGCGATGCCGTCATAGGTTTTCCAGGTGGTTAGCAGGGCTTCAAGGTCTTCCTGTGTCAATTTGCTTTCGTCAAAAAGTTGCAGATTTTTTTCAAATTCTTTTGCCTCAAAATCATAGCCTTCCCAGATTGACATGGTTTCAAAAATCTTGAATCCGCTTTTGTCATTTATTTTCTTGCTTGCCCTGACCAGTCTTTCTCTGGTAATTTCAAAAATTGTTGGCTCTGCTACGCCCAATTCATTTTTGACAAAATCAAAAGCGGTTTTGTTTTTCTTTGCGTCGATTTTTTCTGGCAGTTGCACCAAAATATATTTTCGCTTGCCCTCTTTGCCATTTGCCTTGTCTTCGGCATTGAGTTGCATCACTGCATCACCCGTCGTGCCGGAACCTGCGAAAAAATCAAGAATGAGGTCGCTTGAATTTGTTGAATGAAATATTAATCTTTTTATTAAACTTGTAGGTTTAACGGTTTCAAAACCATGTTTATCATTTCCAAGAACGAAAGATAATTCTTTTTTAGCACTTTCCGCTGTTCCTATTTCTTTATTAAGCAATCCCCAAAATGGTTCAGTAAGTTCTATTTTTTCATCTTCAGGTCTCATTTTTATAATAATTTTTCCATCACGAATAAACAAGTTTCCATTGCTTCTATACATGGCAACTTGGTCTTGACCAAGTTGCCATTGCTTTCCTTGTTGTGGCAAAATGCCTTCAATTTCAAAAATCATAGATTCTCTTCCTCTCATACCATCTGCATTCATAACTTCCAAAGGGTATTCTCTATAGTTGCCTTTTTCATCATTAAGAGGATATTGTTTCTCTCCTTTTTGGATAAGATTAAATCTTCTTTGGTCTTTTTTTGTATAAAGTAAGATATGTTCTACTTTTGGTTGTAATTTATTAAATGAATCTTTTGTGTTTTGTGATTTAGTTTTTGATTCCCATGCAATATTTCCCACAAAATTCTCCTCTCCAAAAATCTCGTCCATTAAAAGCCGAAGTTGGGCGACCTCATTGTCATCGATGGACACAAAAATCACCCCATCATCTTTGAGCAATTGTTTGGCAATGTAAAGCCTCGGATACATAAAAGTCAGCCACGCACTGTGCGAATTGCTTTTGGAAGAAACAAAACTCAAAATCTTTTTGGCTTTTTCCTCATCCACCCCCGCCAACTGCTGAAATTCCCTCGGTGTGAACTTGCGGTCGTCTTGATACACAAAACCATCACTGCCCGTGTTGTAGGGTGGATCGATATAAATCATTTTCACTTTTTCATGATAAGCATTGGAAAGATGTTTCAAAACTTCCAAATTGTCACCTTTCAAGAGCAAGTTTTCCGAGTTTTTGTTTTCCGCTTTTTGATTCCACGCTTTGTCCTCCTTGAGCAAGGTTGTGGCGCTGTCACTCGCCAGCAAGCGCGCATAACTTTTCCCCAACCAATCCATCCCATAACTTTCTTTGGAAAAATCAAGCTCCTTGCTTGCCAATTCTTTTTTGAATTTTTCAAAATCAAATTTGCCAGCCTTGTCAAAACAATGCGAAAAATGTTTTTGCAAAATTTCCAATTCCCCATTTTTCGCTGAGATATTTTTGGTTGTATTTTGTTTGTCTGTCATAGCTTTATCCTTATGGGTGGTTATACCAAATTAACTTTATCGATTATGGTTTACTATTTCAAAAGTCAAACCGACATTATCTCAATTATATCAATTAGCATAGCATACGCAATACAAACCCTCAATCTCTTGTTTTCTTCAAAATCTTCCTCAAATATTCATAATATTCTTCACTATGACTGTTTTGCGTGGTGTAATCTTGAAGGGCTTTTTGATGGGCAAGCTCGCCCATTTTTTGGCGGAGTGCGCTGTCCTCAATCAAGCGGGAAAGTTTTTTCAGCCATTGCTCCTCAGTTTCAGCCAAGAAACCATTTTCACCGTCGGTAATCACATCTGAGAAAGTGCTGTTGCGCACTGCCACCACTGGCACTTTCATCAAACCTGATTCAAAAAATTTCAACTCAGATTTCCCTTCACTGAAAATATCCCTTTCCAACGGTGCCAAGATAATGTCACAAGAAAAAATATTTTCAAAATGTTTTTCCCGCGGCACATAAATCGAACGCACAAATCTTTCAGAAAATTCATCCATTTTTCTGCCCAGTTCCAGCGGTCCAACCAAGAAAATTTCTACTTGGGGATATTTTTTCAGAATCTTGATTAAGACATCAGAAATGGTGGCAACATCCTTGTTGTGTCCGATAGTGCCACTGAAATAGCCAATTCTTATCGTGGAACTTAGAGCGTTCAACTTGGAGCGTGTCCGTGTTGCACTGGATTTTTCATGTTTCATAATTTTCTCGGCGATAGCTACCCACTCCCTGGAAAGTTTGTTGGTGATCACGAAAACTTTTTTGTCATATTTTTCCAAAAAAGTGGCAATGAATTTGGTGCTGGTGGTGCAGACTTTCACACAAGGATCTTTGAGAATTTCTTCGCCGATGCCTTTTATATATTGCATTTTTTCGAAAGCTGACATCTGAGCATAATGATCAGTTTGTTGAATGAGTTTAACTTCAAAAACCAAATCATCTGTGTCAAAAATAATTTCCCCGCCTTGTTGTTTGATTTTTTCTCTGAATTTATCCGTGGCTTTGGTTTGCAAAGTTCGATTGAAAATGAAAATTTTGAATTTTTTTGCAAGACTCAGCAGAAATGGATTGTCCTGCATCGTGATAGAAACTGCGAAGCCATGCTCGCGGAGTTCCTCGGCTTGATTATGCGCCCGATAAAGCGCGCTGTCGCCAACCCCAGCCGTGATAAACAAAATGTCCCCCGCTTTCACATCAAAAATGCCTTTCAAATAGGCCACGAAAAAGATCAAGATTCTTGAGCCACCCTTAAGAATCCCTTCTCGCTGCAAGGTCTTGAAAATTTTGCCAACTTTAATGAGAAATAAATTCATATAGTCATTTAATCATTTAAACATCTAAGCATATAAGCATATAATCATTTAAACATTTAAGCATCTAAACATGTAAACATATAAACATGCGAACATATAAACATCTAATCATATAAGCATTTAAGCATATAAGCATTTAAGCATATAAACATGCAAACAACTTTTTTTATAGTTATACCAAATTAACTTGATCACTAGTAGAAAGGTGTTGGAGGCTAAGCCTCCTATAGGAGGCTCAGAGCCTCCCTGAAACTAACATTGATTTAAATAATTCGGTATTACTGATTGCTACTCTCATTGTACTGCAAATTCAAATCACTGAGCAAGGTTTGTTGTTGAGAATACTGCTTGCCGTCTTTCATCTTGATATGTACACTTACAGGTACATTGCCAGCCCCAGATTGTTTCTGAATGAGCAATTTGTAATTTTCTGAAGTGATATTGCTCGGCAAGGTATAGACGATTTGACCATCAACTTGCGTACCCATCACCACATCCACCTTGAAACCAAAATAAGTCTTGTTAAATTCATCGGCACTGGCAATGCGACTAACCATATGATTGGAAACAAACTCACTGCCTTTTGGCACATAAATTCGCAAATAACTGTGATAATCACTGGTGCGCCAGTCGCCATAAGGAGCAGTGTTATTGTATTTCACATTGAGCGTTACTGTTGGTTTTTCCTGCGTGAAATCAAGATCATAAGTCATTTCACGCTTGATGTAAAAATCAGTTTTAAGGGCGCCCATATTGGCATCGACCGCCATCAGATAATCACTACCCCAGTTTTTTGGCACACTGCCGTCCCAATGCACACTTTCAGCGAGCTGCTGCAAATTCTGATCAGTGAAATTAAACATTACATCACGATTCTTCAATTCCTTGTGGAACAATTCAGCAAGCTTGGTCACATTCCCCATCGTCAAAAGTTTTTGCATCATCATGGGTGCCAGCGTTTTCAAAATGGCTTTGCGATTTTGAGTGTCCAATTCAGAATTCAGCAAATAAGCTTTCTCCACAATTTCTTCCAATTTGCGTGAAGCGTTTTCACTGTTAAATTCTCCGCCGTATCCTGGAACTGAAATTGGGCCTGTTAGCGTGAAAAGGTCATCAAAAACCTGCGAATTGACTGCTATCACACCATCAAATTGCTTGCTGTTGCCACCGGCCAAGCGAAAAAAATATTTGGCTTTTTCCACATTAGTTGGAAAATCTGGCGAAAAATTGCTGTCTCGAAATTTCCAATTTCGCAATTGAAGCATTCGCTCGAATGGATATGGGGTGGGAACTTTTGCTTCAATGCGTTGATCCAAGAGATTGGCATCTTCCACTTTTATATTCGAAACCACTGTGCCATTCTTGATTTGCACGATAGCATATTGTCCCAAGAAACCTCCCCCCGGACGAAGTTCTGCGTTGTTCTGGAGAAGAATCAAAAAATTCCTGGTCACATCATCATTGGCAGTCAAAGTTGTGACAATAGTGCTGAGTACTTCCAACTCTTTTTTCTCATCAGCAGGAATCGGCAGGAATTTTGAGACGCTTTCCAACGCCGTAAGTGAGGTTTTGAGCAAGAGTTGCTTGTCTTTCAGCAAATAAGAAGCGCCCAGCGCCAAAGCGCCAACTATAAACATCACAATTAAAATGACTCTTACTGCTTTTTTGACAAAAAACGCTTTGATTTTTTCTGTTTTCATGTTTATTTTTTATTTGGAAATTATAATTTGCTTGTAAATAGCTTCAATCTTTTCGGCTGAAATATCCCAACTGAAATCTTTGACACGAAGCTGATTAAATCTGCCTTTCTCCATTCTTGCCTGTGGATTTTCAAGCAAGAACAAAACTGCTTCAGTCAAGCCTTGAGCTGAAATTTCCTTGGCATATTGCCCACCTTGCTCCAGATAAGCTCGATTATTTGGACGCTCAAAGCAAACCACGGGCAAGCCTGCTGCCATATATTGCAAAATTTTTCCACTAGCTTGGCGGGTCAAGGAATCTTTTGGATCAATCGCCAAATCGCTGGCGGTCAAAATTTTCGGCATTTCAAAATAATTCAAAGGACTAATAATGCGCACATCATTTTGCAAATTACGCTTAGTTACAAATTGCGTCACAATCTCAGCTGGAAAACCGGCTAGCACAAAAAAAACATCAGGAGTTTGCGCCAACACTTGAGGAATGGCCTCCAGTAAATAACCAATGCCCTTATTGGCAATCATGGCGCCCGCATAAATCACAATCGTCTTGTCCGCAGGCAATTCAAATTCCTTGCGCAAAGCTTGCTTGTCTGGCAAATTTTGAAAATGAGCCAAACTTGCCCCATCCAAAATTGTTTCAACTTTTTTATCATGGCGCGACTGTCTTATTTCCTGGGTATTTTCCTGGGAACTTGTAATTGCAAAATCTCCCAAATTATTGAGCAATCTCTCAAGGAAAGAAAATATTTTTTTGAGCAAACCCGCTCGCAAATAGCTGTGCGAAACCATTTCGCCAGTCAAGCTTCCATGAAAATCAGCCACCAATTTGATTTTGCGCCAAAAAAGTGCAGTTCTCACCAACCAGCCAATTGCCACTCCCTCATGCAAATGACCATGGATAAGATCTGGCTTTTCAGTTCGAGCCAAATTAAAAGCCTTGCGAATGAGCATCAAATCCAAAATGATTTTTTGCCAATCTGGGCCAGCTTCCAATTTTTTGTACCAAAAAAGAAGCCGTCGGATTCGCCTGACGGAGATGTTGGTTCGGATACTTGCATCAATTTCACTTCCGATATGATAAGTCGCAATCGTGATTTGATGGCCAAGCTTTTCCAAAGCCAAGGCTTCTTCGAGTATTCGGATATGAGTTCCCCGATCCGCAAAAAACGGCGTCGGAGCAATGACCAAGATTTTCATTAAAAAACTTCTTAGAACTAAATTTCTTTCTTTTATTCTACCCCACCTGAAACCGCTTTGCAAATCCCAAAAAACTAAGTATAATTGAAAAATGCAACATCAACCAATTTCAAAAAATGATTACCATTTATTTGGCCTAAAATCACTGCTTTGGCTTCTTTTTGGTTGGACTGGATTTTTGCTCACCTTGGTTGGATTTTTTCATGCTTGGCTTGTTTGGGGAATTTTCTTTGCAGGTATGCTTTTTTTGGTTCGCTATTTTTTGAAAAATAAAAGCTCCCTTCTGCCTTCAACTGAATTGCTAGTCGTGAGCATAACCCTACTGTTGGTTGTGATTGGCCTTTCTTTTTTTACCACGCCCACCATTTTTTCTGGTCGTGACCAGGGCTCCATCAGTGAAGCCGCCATTCGCTTGGCGCAAAATCACACTTTGAATTTTTCCACCCCGGCTAGCCAAACCTTTTCGCAAATTCATGGCGAAGGTCGCGCCCTCAATTTTCCTGGCTTTTTTTATACCGCCAAGGGAGGTCTTGTCACTCAATTTCCCTTAGTTTACACAGCTTGGCTGGCCAGCTTTTATGGCATCTTTGGGCTAGTTGGTCTGACGATTGCCAATGCTGTTGCTTTGCTTTGGTTTTTGTTTAGCTTTTACTTTTTAGCTAGACTTTTTATGCCTGCCCGCAGTTCTGCGATTGGACTTTTTTTTGCGGTTACCTCCTTGTTGACTTTTTGGCTTCCGAAATACACGCTGAGTGAAAACCTGGCATTGCCGTTGCTTTGGCTGGGCATTTTTGGCTTGCTCTCTTTCCTGAAAGAGCAAACCAAATTAAATCTGGCACTTTTGTTTGCTTCCTTGATTTTGCTAATCTTCACGCGCATTGAAGGCATTGCTTTCTTTTTGACTTCTTTGGCAATATTGTTTTACCACCAAGAAGCCAAAAGCTACCTCAAAAAACTTTGGGGCAAAAAATTCATAGGCGTTTTGCTTTTCTTGCTTTTTGTGGTCTTGGCAAACTTTTTTTGGGAAACCAATTTTTACAAGGAAATTATCAAGGCAATTTTGCCAACCACTACTGCGCCTTTGGATGCCTCTGCACAAATAACTGCTGAAGCTTTGCCAAGTTTTTATCTGTCAAAAATCTTTGGACTTTATGGAATGCTTGGTTTTTTCATTTTGTCGACAGTTGCTTGCGTGCTTTATGCCTTGCGCCGAAAATTTACCAAATTGATTCCCTTTTTGATTATTGCCCCAACTTTGCTTTATTTTTTTGATTCTCATATCTCCCCAGATCATCCTTGGATGCTTCGTAGATTTGCTTTCTCACTGCTTCCAGCTGCAATTTTCTATTGCACATTACTAATTGGTGATTTTGACCAATATCTTGTTGCTGGCAAAAAAAATCAACTTTTGAGAATTTTCCCAATCGCACTTGCTAGCTTGCTGATTTTGACAAATATGCCAGCTTTTTGGCATCTTGCTTTTCTTGCTGAAAATCAACCTTTGCTTGAACAAACCCGACAGTTGAGCAAGCATTTTTCCGACAAGGATTTGATTTTGGTTGATCGCTTAGCTACAGGAGATGGCTGGTCAATGTTAACGGGACCCCTGAACTTCCTGGAGGGGAAAAATGCCGTTTATTTTTTCAATTTGAATGATTTGTCAAAATTGAACACGAAAAAATTTGAAAGTGTCTACCTGCTCACCCCGACCAATCGAAATGGTTTTTATCTCAATTCAGCAATTGGCAGTTTCTTGACTCCCGTTGATAAATTTACCCTCACAACTTCTCGGCTAAATCTTAAAAAAGCCACCAACGGCGTCGCTCTCGCTTTCCCAAATCAACAAACCATCACTGTCCCCCTGACGATTTTCAGAATTCAATAGAATTGAGTAATACCAAAGTAACTTAATTAGTGGTAGATAATCGTTGGAGGTCGAGCCTCCATTAGGGAGGCTCGACCTCCTTGCAACCACCAGTAATTTAATTGATTCGGTATAAACTCACAAAAAAAGCCACTTTCGAGTGGCTTTTTCGAATCCAAATCCAAATTTATTTCTTCAATTTTTCCTTCAAAGTTTCAATTGCTTTGTCCATTTGCGGGTCGCGATCATTCATATAATCATCTGCGGTCAATTCCACTTCCACATCTGGCTTGATGCCAAGCTCATTGATTTGATTGCCATTTGGCGTAAGCCAATGCGCCACGGTGATTTTGGCCGCCGTGCCTTGAGCAGTTTTGATAAACTCTTGCACCGAACCTTTGCCAAAAGATTTTTTGCCCATCAAAGTCACATTTTCTCGATTTTCCCGCAATGCACCTGCCAAAATCTCCGAAGCACTGGCGCTTCCCTCATTGATCAGCACGACAGTTTCAATGCCACTAGCCACATCTCCTCCGCGGGTATACATCTTCTCCCGCTTTTGGCTTGAAGACTCTTCCATCACCACAATCTTATCTTTGGGAAGCAACTTGCTTGCAATTGTAACTGCGGTTTCCAAATAGCCACCAGGATTGTTGCGCAAATCGATAATCAAACCTTTGGACTTACTAGCAACCACCTTATTGATCGCTTGAGTGAAATTTGCATCCGTGTCATCGCCAAATTTCGTGATTTCAATATTAGCAATGCCATTTTCTTTGAAAGAAAGTTTCACACTTTTCACATTAATCACATTTCTAGTGATGGAAATTTCCTGGGTGTCCCCGCTTCCTTCTCGAGAAATTGTCAACAAAACAGCAGTATTCTTTGGCCCCCTGATATGACTAATCGCATCTTCCACGCTCATGTCACTAGCCGTTTTGCCATCTATTTTGATAATCTTATCACTAGCTCGAAGCCCTGCCTGTTCCGATGGCGTGCCTTGAAGGGGGGCAATCACGGTCAAAATTCCATTTTTGACCCCCAACTCAGCTCCGATACCCTCAAAACTGCCAGAAATTTCTTCGCCAAATTTTTTGTTTTCCTCTGGGTCAAAAAAAGTCGTATAAGGATCACCTGTCGCGGCAAGCATTCCCTTGATAGCCCCAAAAACCAATTTTCGCGCATCCAACTTGTCAGAATCAACATATTTTGTTTTCAAAAGCTCCCAGGTATTCCAAAACAAAGAAAAATCAATCACATCGCTGGTCATGTTGGCTTTATTTTCCAAAACCACATTTCTGATCTTGATTGGTGTGCTACTAATTTGAACACTTTTCTCGCCTCGCTGAAAACCAAACCAAAAAGACAACGCCAACATCAGTATGATTGCAACTCCATTGATATGTGCGGGTTTGATTTTTCTCAGCAACTTTTTTAGCCAAACCAGTTTTTTCCCTTTTTCCTCCAAATTTTCCACTTCAGTCATAAGTGTTTTTTATTTAAATTAAATTTATTCATGTTTTGGAATTGGTCGGTTGCGAAATTTCCAAAAATATCTCAGCGCACTTGAAATATGCACCCAAGTCAATTTGTTAAGCAAAAGCGATTTCAAAACCCCGCCTTTTACACTACCCTTGCCATGATAATGATGCATCACTGCCGAGGGATAATAAACAACCTTAAAACCTGCCTCCCAAAAGCGTCGACACCAATCCACATCTTCCATATACATGAAATATCCCGCATCCATCAAACCAACTTTTTCAACAGCTTGCCTGCTAACCATCAAAGCGCTACCCATCAACCAATCCACCTCCATCTTTTTTTCATGATCATGATTCTGCATTAAAAACCAAGCCAAATGCTTCTTGGCAAATGACAGGCGACCCAAAAAAGTTCGGCGATAGACGATTGTGATCGGACGATAAAAATGAAAGCAAGACGGTTGCAGTGTTCCATCAAAATTGAGCAACTTTGGACCAACCATTCCAATTTGCTGATTGCTTTTCAATTGACTCAGCATTTTCTCAATCGAGCCTGCTGTCACGAGAATGTCTCCATTCAAAAGTAAGAGATATTTCCCAGCGCTTATTTCTATTCCTTTTTTGATCAGAGCTTGAAAGCCAACATTTTCCTTAAATGGAAAGAACAACACTGCAGGAAAATCTTCCCGCATCATTATTTCCGTGTCTTCTTGGGTGGCGCTATCTGCCACAATCAATTCATATTGCAAACTGCCAACACAACTGCGAATGGAATTAAGGCAGATTTTGAGCAACTCTGGATTGCGGTAGTTTGTGATGATAATTGATAACTCCATGAAGATTTTTTGTTCAAAGTCAAGCGAGATTGTGGAGGATCTGGAGGTTCAACCTCCACAAAGGAGGTTAAACCTCCATGATGCCAGACCATTGTGGGTTGAAAATTTAGATTTTTGGCTTGATGTCTGATTGGGCTGGCAAAGTTAGGATATTTTGGAAAAGATTTTTAATCTTGTCATAATTGTCCCCAATCGGTAGCAAGATATAACCTTTGCTCGGATCTTCTGGTGGATTGTAAAGCAAGCCTTCTTCGGAATTTTCCAACACTCGTTGCACCACCTGAGGCTTGGTCATTGTCTTATAAACATCATACAAAGCTTTCATTTCCCAAGCCTCCATATCAGTACGCACATTGTTTCCAAGTGCATCAATCATTCCATTAAGCTTGTTAAAATCGGTAAGCGTGCCGATGCTCACTGCTTTTTCTTCAATTTTCTGCAAGATAATTTGTTGTCTTTTGGCTCTTTCAAAATCACTGGTCGTATCGCGTGAGCGTGAAAAACAAAGCGCTTGATCACCAGTCAAAGTCAGGTCGCCAGCCTCCAATTTAAAATTTCCACCACATTCAGAAGGTGTTTTGGTAGCGCAAATGTCATAATGCCTAATGGTGGTGCGTCCTTTGATGTCAGTATTCTTTTTGGTTTCCACTTGTCCAGTTGGCACCGTGAAAGTAGTTAGATCGCAACGACCTGTAGCACCCAAAAACTGAAGTGGTTCTGAAAAAGAATTGTCCAAATGGATACTAACCCCACCCAAGCTATCCACCAAATCTTTGAAACCCTTGAAATCAATGCTGGCCGCATAGTGAATTGTCAGGCCTGAAACCTGACCAATAACCTCTTTCATATTAGCCAAGCCTTGTTTTTTGCCACCTTCTTCGCCCTGAGCATGCACCGCATTGATTTTGCTGGATGATTCTCGCCCTGGATCTTTGACCCACAAATCTCTCGGCACAGAAACCAAAGAAACCTTGTTTTCTTTTGGCATAATACTCATCACCATAATCGTGTCTGCCAAAGTTCCACCCGCAGGATCATCAGCTCCGCGCATACCCAACAAAAGCACATTAATGCGCCCTTCTTTCTGACCCTTGATTTCCTGTCCAATTCCTGGGATGACATGAGAAAAACTACTCAAAATATTTCCCCCATTGGTAATCTTGCTGAACATTAAGCCTGTTTTAATTGCAAAAAAACCGCCAATCAAAACCAAAATTCCCACCACAATCAAAAGTGGCTTAAGCCATGGTTTGTCACTTTTCTGCCCACTATTTTGAATTTTATCCTGAGAACCTCCCTTGAACTTTTTGAAATAATCCATAAAAACTTTTTGAAAAATTATTTATTAAAATATATATTACAATTTCTTTACTTTACTACATTTTCTCAAAAACAGCAAGCATTTCGCTGGCAGTTTTTTCCCAGGCGAAAAAGGACGCTCTCGTTTTGCCAACGGCAATCAATTGAGCTCGCAGTTCTTGATTTAAGGAAATTTCCAAGAGTTTTTTCGCAAAATCAGCTACATCATTAGGTTCAAAAAATAACGCTCCCTCAGCGACAACTTCTTGCAAACTCTCAATCCGACTGCAAAGCACGGGCACGCCCTGACTCATGGCCTCCAAAGGCGGAATGCCAAAACCCTCATAAAGTGAAGGAAACACAAAAACTTTGGCCAGTGAAAAAAGCGCCACTTTATCTTGCTCATCAATAAAGCCAGGAAGAAACACATCGCGCTCCAACTGAAACTTTTCGACAGCTTTTATAATGCGACCATCCGCATTGTGCGCCTTGAGATTTCCTCCAATCACCAACTTCACATCAACAAGGTCATCTTTAATACGCGCGAAAGCCTCAAGCAATTGCGGAATATTTTTGCGTGGTTGCAGAGTGCCTAGATAAAGGATGAATTTCTCTGGCAGTTGATATTTTTCGCGCACCTTTTCTTTTTCCGCTTCAGAAATCTGCTTGGTCAAAAAGTCCTCACCAACCGCATTATAGATATAATCAACTTTTGCGGGGGCTGTTTTGTAAAATTTGATGATTTCATTTTTCGTAAATTGCGAAACCGCCACAATTTTGTCCGCGCGTTTCAAGCTCATTGGAATCAAGATTCGCAGAAAAAACAAATCCGCAAATTTGATAAACTGCAGGAAAAAATTGAAAGAAATGTCATGAATAATGGTCACGATTTTGATTTTGCGCGGCACGAAAAAAGGTGTGATATACTGAGTTAGATAAATATCCACGGGACTAACCCTCAAATATTTTGGCAGAGTCCAAAAATTCCAAACGAATCTGTTGTTGAAAATTTTTCCAATTATTTTCTCCCTTTGGGAGAGAATGTCAGGTACTCCTGACAAGTGAGGGGCGGCGAGGGCGACAAGCTTGAAATTATCTTTTTCCTCAATTCCCAAGCGCTCATTTATTTCTCGCAGTATTTTCTCATCTGCAATATCCGTCAATAATTCAAATTTATGGTTAGTAGCAATCCGCGCCAAATTTTTCACCAAATTGAAAAACACCACCTCATCGCCAGTGCGTTGCTTTCCTATTAGTCTAATGTCGATACCAATTTTCATAAACCTACAAAATTACAAAATCATTACAAAAGTACGAAAACCTACAAATTTACAAATATACAAAAATTTTCCATCATCAATGACATTGATATGACAACAATTTCAAATTCGTACATTCGTATTTTTCGTAATTCGTAGT
>JBAXHR010000007.1:0-14488 GCA_037138835.1 Candidatus Moraniibacteriota bacterium
CTCTAGGTCCTTGCGAGCTTTTCCAGCCACGCTTCCACCCTCTCGAGCAACTATCCTGTTCTGATTAAAACCAAGTGCATTCTTATTTTTCGCGATCTCCGTTGTTGAGGCTTCACCAAGCATTGAAAATATCAATTCCAAATCACCCATATGATCCCTCAGATTTTCGCTCTTTAGCCCCTTGAATTCCTGATACTCACTCGGTGTCATTCCAAAAGTAGCTTTGGAAATTTCTGCTGTTAGGATTGCATACTCCAAGCCCTCCTTGACACCTCTATTTTTCCATTCATTTGTGAGAGTCTCTCTTGCTTCAATACCTCGCATTCTTTTTTCAATCCACGCTTCAGAATATCCCTTAGCTCTATAAATAGCTCTGGTTCTTTTTGTAGCCAACTCTGGATCTTCTATTTCCTGTATTCTCTCATAGCCGACCTTGGCTAGCCAAAGCTTAAAAGGTTCAGCTTTTGGTGAAGGAATTGATTGAATAATGCGAAATATTCCTTCCGTATTAGCACTTGTTATTTTTCTCTTTTTATTATCCTTGGTGAGCATTTCAAGTGGGGGACAATTTGTCCCCCAGTAGGAATTAAGCTCCTTATCCCTTTTTCGCATCTTTTTTATATAATCTCGAACATCTACCGTATCTGTAAGCGCTTCAACCACATCCGCAACCGAAAACCACCATTCGTTATTATGGATAATTTTACGAATTTCTTTCTTCTGAAAAATAGAAATTTTGGTTATTATTTTTTGAGACATAGTTTTAAAAAATCAAAGTTGGAATGGGCCATGATTTCATATTTTCATTCTTTGCTTACTCATATAACCCTCAAAGCCGTACTTTGCCCACGCTCTTTCGCTGGCGATATCCTTGATATTTATCGATAATTCTATTCAATTTAGGTTGTTATTAAGCAATAGGTCTATTAAATTAAAAAATATTTCAGATCCCTATTCTACAATTTTCCCTCCTTGCCCAATTTGATCAAGCCGCACAGAAAGCAGTTTAGAAATGCCATCTTCACCCATTGTCACCCCATAAAGCAACGCGGCTTGGCGCATGGTTTCGCGATTATGAGTGATGGAAATAAATTGCGTGCTGCCAGAAAGCTCTTGCAAAATTTTGCTGAAACGCCTTGAGTTGGCTTCATCCAGCGCCGCTTCCACTTCATCCAAAATCGCAAAAGGCGGTGGATTGTGCGCAATAATCGCAAACAAAAGTGCCAGTGAGGTCAGCGAGCGTTCACCGCCAGACAACATTGAGAGGTTGGCAATTTTTTTGCCGGGGGGACATGCAAAAATTTCCACTCCAACTTCACTTTTTTGCTCAGGCAAATTTTCCTGCTCGGCGTCATCGCCCTCAACTTGATTTTTTTCATCCACTACTGCTCCACCACGAACTGGCACTTTTATTTTGGTCAAACTAGCCTTACCACCGGCAAAAATAATCTGAAAATATTTCGAAAATTCCTTGTTGATTTCTTCAAAAGCTTTAGCAAATTCTTCATTGATGCGATGCTCCATTTCTTTGATAATTTCTTCCAGTGAAATCAACGCATCTGCCAAATCCTTGAGCTCTTGCGTCAGAAAATCAAAGCGCGCATTGGTTTCTTGGTATTCCTGCACAATCATTGGGTCAATTCCGCCAATTTGTTCCAGTTGCACTTTCAACCTGCCAATTTCCCTTTCAAGCTTATCCCGATCCAAGCCAAAGGCTTGTCCGCCTTGGGTGGACCAGGTCTGCAACACTTGACCCTCAAATAGTTTCGAAAGTTCCGCGGGCTCACACTTGAGCGCACTGCGAATTTCGCCGGTTAAATCTTCTTCGCGAACTTCCACCCGCGCCAAACGAATTTTGGCATCATTGTATTGATCTTTGAGCACATTGAGTTGCTCTTGCTTGACCCTCGACTGTCGTTCAACTTGAAAAAATCGCTCACGCAACTGCCTGGCTTGATTTGCTTGCAAGACAATTTCTTTTTCCAGCTGACTATGCTGAATTTTCAATTTCTGTTGATTTTCTTGTGCCTGCTTACGACGCATTTCCAACTCAGCAATTTTCTGATTGATTTCATTTACTTCTTTGGAATTGTCTTTGGCGATTGAAACCTCGCCTTTACCTGCATCTTCAAAAAGATCATAAAGTTGTTGCCCAATGGCGCGCGCCCATTCTTTGATGTCCTGCAAAGCTTCCAAATTTTCCGCGCCTTCCACTGCCAAAATCAAGCGCTCTTGCGCCTCACGGATATGCTTGACTTTGGTTTGCACATATTTCAAATCAACTGGAATAATTTCAACCAGCTTCTGGTTGGCCAACTTTTCTTTTTCAACCACCATCCGCCCTTCAGCAATGACCAGCTCACGGTCAAATTCATTCAATTTTTGCCTGATTTCACTGCGCTTTTTTTCCAAAACTTGATCAGTGCCAGCATTTTGCACTTGCACTGATTCTTGACTAAGTTCATCGGACATTTTGTCCACTTCGCGCTGCATATTCATCATCGCCACGCCCAAACTTTCCTTCTCTGCTGAAAACTTTTCGCGCTCGCCCTGAAAAGCTTGCCAAAGATGGGCGAAAAAAGTGGTCTGTTTTTCTTTCAACTCCTCGACGATGATTTTGCCTTGCTGCGCTTTTTCTGCTTGCCTTTTGAGCATTTTCAAATGTGGCTCAATTTCCCGAATCAAACTGGCTGTGCGCTCCATATTTTCCTGGGTTGCCTGCATTTTTTTCAGCGCCCTTTCTTTTTTGATTTGATATTGTTTGACTCCTGCGGCATCTTCCAACACGCTCCGCCTTTCAATTGAATTAGCATTAAGCAGAGCGTCTGACATACCCTGATTGATAACGCAGTAACTTTCTTTACCCACGCCTGCTTTGGCGAGCAAATCCGTTACATCCAAAAGTCGCGCGCGACTGCCATTGATCAAATATTCTGATTCTCCAGAGCGAAAAAGCTTACGGGTCAGCGCCACCTCCGAAAATTCCAACGGAATGCGCTTGTCTGAATTGTCAAAAAAAAGTGACACGCTGGCACTTGAAAGTCGCGCCTTGCTACCTGAGCCTGCAAAAATGACATCCTCGGTTTTTTTGCCCCGCAAATTTTTCATCGACTGCTCGCCCATCGCCCATTTGATGGCATCCGAAACATTCGACTTGCCTGAGCCATTTGGTCCCACAATTGCCGTGATGCCTTTGCCATCTGCATTATCACGAAAATTCGCCGCCGGCAAAAATTCCAGCGTCGTCTTGTTGGCAAACGATTTGAAGCCCGTGATTTCAACTCTTTTTAAATACAAAGTCTCAGCGATTCGAATGACTCGAATATGCACTCGAATGATTCGAATAAATTACAAAAAAAATTAAAGCTATAAATATAAAGTAAAACAAAAAAAATGTCATCCTGAACTTGCCTGCCTGTCCGGTAGGCAGGTTTCAGTATCTCTATCACACAAAACTAGCTAAAATAAAGAAAGTAGATTCTGAAACTTGCCTACCTGCCTACCTGCCTACCGGCAGGCAGGCCGGCAGGTAGGCCAGCCGGACAGGCGGACAAGTTCAGAATGACAACATCCCTTATGGACTTTATAAATTCATTATACTACGCTTTTGGGATTTTGGGAAAAAATCCACTCTTTGCTCCCAACCTTGCAAACTGATACAATGAAACTACAAGAGAAAAGCAAAGTAAAAATTGCCAACTTAAGCTTTGAAGACTTAGTATTAAATATGACAGAAGAAACAGCCCAAAAATTTCTGGTCGAAGTGATTCCGATCACCCGAATTCCACTGTCGCGGCAACAGTTTTTTTCCTATGTCTTTGAAAAACCCTTGCCAACTGGCACGCTGGTTTTGATTCCCTTGTTTCGTCAAAACATCGAAGGCATCGTGCTGAGCTCTCACCCTGAAACCCAACACACCGGCAGTTTTCAACTCAAGAAAATCACCGCCTCGTTGGAGGAAAATTTTTTGACCAAAGAGCAGTTGCAACTGGCCGAGAAAATTTCCAATCACTATCTAACCTCTCTCGGCACCGTACTCAAACACTTCATGGTGAAAAAAGTTATTTCAAGGACAGCGAACAACGAACAAACATCAACGAACAATGACTCAAGAAAAAACATCCAACTAACTACCGAACAGCGAGAGGTTATTTCTGTTATTGCAAATACAAAATACCAAATACAAAATACCTGCCTACCGGACAGGCAGGCCTGCCTACCGGACAGGCAGGCAAAATACTTGTTATTTGGTCCCCCTTCTTCCGGCAAAACCGAAGTTTATTTGCACGCAATCTTAGAGCTGAGAAAACAAAATCCCGACCAGCAATTTTTGATTTTGCTACCAGAATTGACCTTGGCGCCACAAGCTTTGGAGCGTTATAGCGCCTATTTTCCTGCCTCAGAAATTGCACTGCTGCACAGCAAAATTCCCAAAGGCGAGCTTTCGCAAAGTTGGCAAAAAATCAAAACGGGGCAGGCGAAAATAATTCTGGGCACGCGCTTGGCCCTTTTTGCCCCTTTTCAAAATTTGGGCTTGATTGTGGTGGACGAAGAACAAGATATGGCTTTCAAGCAATGGGATATGAACCCGCGCTACGATGCGCGCCAAGGCGCACAGTTTCTCAGTGAAATTTTTGCTTGTCCGCTTGTCCTTGGAACTTCCACTCCCCGCATCGAAACTTTCCACCAAACCGAAACCGGAAAAATGAAATTACTAGAATTACCAAGGCTAATTTTGCCAACTAAAAGCTATAAACCAAAAGCTACAAGCTATGAACTAGTCGATATGCGCAAGGAAAAATGGACTGACTATGCGGGCAAGAAAAAACCAAACCTCTCTCTGCTAAGTTTGAAATTGCAAGGTGAAATTTCCTATGCCCTCAGTCACAAGTTGCAAACAATTCTGTTTGTCAATCATCAAGGGATGAGCAATTTTTCCATTTGCAGTGCTTGCAAAACGGTGCTCCGTTGCGTGCGCTGCGACCGCGCCTTGGTTTATGAAAATTCAGGAGCGTACAAATGTCTGCATTGCAACTATGTCTCAGATATTTTGGTTAATTGTAGCGCCTGCCAAGGCCTTGAATTTAAAAACATTGGCATCGGCACGCAATTGGTTGAGCGCGAAGTCAAAAAACTTTTTTCCGCGCGCATCAAAAGACTCGATGGCACCTCGGCCAAAATTGCCAACGAAAAAAATCAAGTTTTTGCCGATTTTCAAAACCAACAAATTGACATCCTGATTGGCACCCAAATGATCACCAAAGGTTGGGACAATCCAAATGTCGGCTTGGTTGGCATTATTGATGCCGACAGCCTTTTCACTGCCCCAGATTTTCTGACCGATGAGCGAGCTTGGGGCAACATTTTGCAAGTCGCTGGCCGCACAGGTCGCACGGGCGCAACTTATCCTGGCCAAGTCTTGATTCAAACTTATCACCCTGAAAACAAAATTTTTGATTTCATTCTCAGGCAGGATTTTGCTGGCTTTTATCAAAAAGAGTTCAAGGCCAGGCTTGCGCTTGCCTATCCGCCTTTAGGACAACTCATCAAACTTTCTTTCAAGGATGTCGAACTGGCCAAAACTGAAAAAGTTTCTTTAGTGCTATTTGAAAAACTTTCCAAATTGCTTGAAAATTATCCGCACCTTTCCCTCACTGAACCCAGCGCGCCCATGGTTTCCAAAGTGCGTGGCAAATTCATTCGTCAAATGCTTTTAAAAATCAAAAAAGACAATGGCACCTGTGCGCCATTGCCTCGCGAAATTCTCAAATTGCTCGCCACCCTCCCCTCCAGCTGGGCGATTGATGTCGACCCAATCAGTGTGGCATAATTGGTGACATTTACTTTGATACTCGAAAGTATCAAAGTAAATGTCGGATTTGAAAAATGAGTTTTGCCTTTGATAATATGGTGATTTTCTGCACTTCAAATCGTCCTAGGCTGGCAATAAAAAATCGTCATCATCTCACGACCGCGAAATTATGACGATTTTGTTTTTTCAGAAGATCACTATGTGCTGGCTCGAGGATTTTATTTGAAAATAAGAAATTGAAAAAAATTGCGACCGCAATAAAATTCAATTTCCCCTTGGTGCGTTACCTTATGTAGTTGTATGGTAGTGTTAAATTTTTATTAAACTTTGCTAATCACTTTAAAGCCCTTGAGTTATTTATAATTTTCAAAAGCTACAACGATTAGATCAACTAAAAACTGCGCGGTTTTTAAGTCTATAAACTGCTCTTTTGTTACCCAACGATATTCGCAGTGTTCAGATGATATTTTCACATCATCACTCTTTGCCTTACAAAAGAAACCATTAAATAAATAATAAATTTCTTTTTCTTTGTCATAAGTCGTAACAATCTGAACTGGCACAAAATCGCCAACTTCCAAATTGGCTTCCTCAAAAATTTCCCTTCTGAGCGAGTCTTCATGCAACTCGCCGAACAACACATTGCCACCAGCCAAATCCCAATCGTTCGGCCGTGAAGATGAATCTGGTGAGCGCTTCAAAGCAAGAAATATTCCTTGTCTATCAGGATGGAATACTAAAGCTTTTTGCAAAAATTTAATATCATCAGTAAACATATATTTCTGCTTTTCTAAATCAATAGGTTTTGGCATAACTTTTTTGTTAAATATTTTAATATTTTTCTTATTTTTTATTTCAACATCTTCGCCAATTCCGATGGAGTCTTTACCACGCGGTCAATCAAGGCATCTCGGCAGGGATCGCCGGTTTTCTCACTGAAAGCGTAAATCGGTTTGCCAAGAGCACAGGCATAGCCAATTTCAAGCGTCACGCTAGTGCCAACATAATCATTGCCATTATAGACATAGACCACATCCGCCTTTCTGATCCAATCAAAATGTTGCAAGGTCAGCCCCGTAAAGACAATTTTGGTGATTTTTTCGCTGTGAAAAAATTCATCTTCATTGACTGCATTTTGAATGTCTGGCGCCTGCACCACCACCCCCAACTTTTCCAACTCCTCACAAAATTGGCGCACCTCTTTTCTATTTTTCTTCGATGCGCAAACAACCACTGATTTCATAATAAGTTTTTTCTTAAATTTTTAAATTATTTTTCAAACGCATCATTTTGCCTTGATGGCCAACGAATTACACCACTGAAGCTGGATTTTCAGTTGCAGCTGGCTGAGGCGAAGCTACGATGGCCGCAGTTTCAGAGCTCGTTTGCTCGCCTTTCAAATCATCATAAAATTTGGCAAGACTCACTTGCATATAAGGCAGCAGCCACAGCAAACCAAGACCGAAGGTCGGAATGCAAAGCAAAGCCCAACCCAGAAAACGCAAACCCAAGCAGAAATATTTCCATTTGTAACCCAACATCATCGCTTTACTTTTTTCAAAGGCCTCTTTGACACTGATGGAGCTGTCATCCGCCAAAATATAAAAAACCAAAGCATAAGAAAAAGCAACGATAATCCCTGGCACAATCAGCAGTAATGACCACAATAACACAAGCAAAACTATGCGCCAATAAGCCACAGCATACTTGAAAAAATCATTAAAACCCTCAAGGAGTTGTTCAAATTTTGCCTCTTGATTGCGAGAAAGCGCAAGTGAAAAAATAACCAGACCCCCTGCTAATGGTCCTGCAATAAAAAGATTTGCCAACGGTCCTATGACAGGCACTAAATCAATTGCAATTACTATCACAGAATAAATCGCAAACCCGCCAACTGCCACGCCCCATTTGCCATTGAGCGTTTCCCTTGCTTGTTGCATCAAAACTTTGTTTTCAGTTTTCATATAGTTTTAATTTAAACTTTTTTGATAGCATCAAAAATTAGAGTTTAATTTGAGAATTTATTCTTTATTCGCCCTTCCAAGATATTCTACTATCGCATTGTTCATTTCCACAACTGTCTCATTGGCACTTTTAAGCATTTCCAACTGTTGCGCAGGTGAAAGCTTGGCTATTTCCGTTTCCAATTCTTTTTTTGAAAATTGTTGCATATATTTTTGCTAATTTTTTATTCAAGTTATTTTCGTTGACCATCTTTGTACGCCTTCCCAAGCCCATACCCCAATGTGTTAAGCGCAGTTGCCATCAACATTGCGGCTCCTTTTGATAGCGCTTCCCTTCTGGCACCTTCAGCAACCCCTTTTTCTTCAAATTGTGCTTGTATAAACCTTTCAACAACCAACGGATTGAACTCTTCCTGCAATTTTTGTTGAAACATTATCCAAGCAGCGGCCATCGTCCCCTGGCTTGTATTGAGTTTTTCCTTCAAGGCTTCTGGCAAAGAAGCTTTCTCTTCAGATATTTCAGGTGTTTCAATTGATTCAGTCAATCGAGCAACATCCACGCCAGCAGCGTCCACCCCTGCCAGCAAATTCAACATCATCTCTTGTATTAATTCCTTATCAATTCCGATTTGTATCAAATTACTGAAAAGTTTATCCCCAAGATTCTTCAACTTAGCACCCAAAATTTTCAGTGGCAATTCAAACCCAGCTGGATTTGCTTTTTCAAGTTCAGCTATATTATCTGCCAGTTGTTGTAAATTTTCCCAAAGCGTACGCTGCGCTGCTTCAGCTACTTTAAAATCTTCTGCTGCAATTTCCGGAAACGCTATTTCCTCAGTGCCCTCAGGCTCTTTGGTGACTTCGAGATGAGTCAACTGTTCATTTCCATCAATACCCTCCCCTACCGCTTCCTCCCTTTTCCCTGGCTTCACTGCTGAATTTGTTTCAAATGACATAAAATTATTTTCTTATTTAGTTTAAATTAACTCAACTATAGCACATTTTTCAATTCCAATATCCTGCAAGCACTTATGTGTTTTCCTCAATCAACTTCAAAAAATTCTTGGGGCTTTCCGCCCACCTTAATTATGCCTCTAGCATACTCCGAAAGTCTTTTTTCGTCCACAGTCTTTTGGGGTGGAAAAAATTACTGATTATGCTAAGATAGAGAAAGGAGAAAAATCAAATTCCAAGGCTACAAAAAATTCATTCTATTAGTAACAATCAACAGCAACTATGATCTTAGAAATTATTCAAAACCCAAATCCGATTCTGCGAGCAAAAAATGCCAAAGTTAAAGACCCCCTTGACCCAGAAATTCAAAATCTCATTTTTGATATGATTGAAACGATGCGCCAAGCCGAAGGGGTTGGATTGGCAGCTAGTCAAGTCGGTGTTAACTTGCGCCTCTGCGTGGTGGAAGTTGAAGAAAATTTGCTAGTACTCATCAACCCTCAAATCACCGCCAGATCAAAAGAGCGAACCATCTCCGAAGAAGGTTGCTTGAGTTTTCCAGGAAAATTTTTTCCAATTGCGCGCTCAAGTGAAGTCCAAGTTCGTTATCTTGACCAAACTGACAAGCCAAAAAAAATCCGCACCACTGGACTTTTGGCACGCGCCTTGCAACATGAAATTGATCATCTCGATGGCATTTTGTTTGTGGACCACATCAGAAAAATAACCCCCCAAGGAACTGCCAGACTCAAAACAGTTTTGCCCGCCACCCCACCAGAAGAAACAGTCAATCTTCCCACTAATGTACATTTCAAAAAACCACTCAAAACTCAGCTGAAATCCCCACTTAAAAAACTCCGCCCAAGCATAGTTCAAGCTTCAATTGAAGTCCCCACTGAAGCTCCCATTGAAACGCCTGTCGAAATTATCCCAGAATTTTCCGCCAAAAAAAAGCAACCCGAATTACGCGTGGTTTTTATGGGAACCTCTGAATTATCTGCCAAAATTTTGGAAGTACTGCTTGCCGAACATTATAACCTTGTGGGAGTTTTCACTAAAGCCGACAAAAAAATCGGTCGCGAACAAACCTTGACCGCCCCAACTGTCAAACTGTTGGCCGAAAAAAACAACCTGCCAGTTTTTCAACCCAGCACTTTTCGAAATGCCCAAGCAGTCGCGCAACTGCAAGAATTGAAACCAGACCTCATTATCGTCGCAGCTTTCGGCAAAATTTTGCCCAAAAATGTGCTGGAAATTCCTGCTTTTGGTTGCCTCAATGTTCATGTTTCCTTGCTCCCAAAATATCGCGGTCCTTCACCAGTGCAAAATGCCCTTCTTTGTGGCGAAACGGAAACCGGCACCACGATTATGCTGATGGATGAAGGCGTCGACACGGGCGATGTCTTGGCTCAAGAAAAATTGCCAATCAAGGATGCCGACAACACCGCAACCTTGATGTCAAAATTGGCAGACCAAGGTGCAGAGTTGTTGCTGAAAACTTTGCCACTGTGGATTGAGAAAAAAATCCAGCCAAGCAAACAAGACCAAACACGAGCTTCCCTTTGTCAATTAATTGAACGAGAAGATGGCCACCTTTCTTGGGTTGGTGATAGTGCCGAAACAATTTTCAACCGTTATCGCGCCCTGACTCCTTGGCCGGGAATTTTCAGTTTTTACAAAAACAACGCCGGTGTTATCAGAATTAAACTTCTTGAAATTGAATTGCAAAAAGAAAACCCCCAAATTATCAAAAAATATGGCGAGGTTTTTGAAACCGCAAACGGCATCGGCGTGCAAACCACCGACGGAGTTATTTTGATCAAGCAATTGCAACAAGAAGGTAAAAAGGCCGCTGATATCACCGCATTTCTCAATGGGCACCCCAATTTCATCGGCAAAATTTTATTTTAAATCAGTCTCTATGCTTAACAAAAAAGATAGCAACGCACTCCTAATCGGTCTTGGTTTAATTGTCCTGGTGATGCTGATCACTTTTTTTCGCGGTATCTTGTTTGCCAAAAATCAAGCTGATTTGGCAACCCAACAAAATGAAAACCAAGCCGAAACTGCCTCTGGCGAAAAATATCAGACCATCAGCCCCACTGAACTAAAAAAGAAACTAGACACTCACAATCCCCCAAAAATAAACCTTTTGGACATCCGCGGACTTGCAGATTTTGCCAACCAACATATCATTGATTCCGTCAATGTGCCCCTTGAGGAATTTCCCGTTGGCACAAGAATTGACGCGAAAAACTTGACCATCCTCATTACAGCTGATTTGACTGACGGCAACATTGAAAAAGCCTTGAAATCTCTGAAGGAACAACATTTCGACTCAATCAAAGTGTTGGCTGGTGGCATCAGCGCTTGGGAAGATCTCATCGGGGCGACTATCAACTATGGCGACCCAACTTCCTTTGTTGACCAGTCCAAAGTTTCCTATGTGGAAAATGACCAACTTCACGAAGCGCTCAAGGCCAAGGTGCCAACTTTCATTTTGGATGTGCGCACTCCGGCGCAATATGCAGACGGTCATCTTCAAGGGGCGGTCAATCTTCCTTTTGAGGAACTGGAAAAAAGACGCAATGAATTGCGAGCCTACCCAAAAATCGTCATCACGGGCATCAATGAACTGCAGGAATTTCAAGCAGGCGTGCAACTTTATGATATGCTAATGATTCAGCCGTTTGTGCTCAAGGAAGGTATCCCTGGCTGGAAGAAAAAGAATTTTGAACTAGTTAAATAGTTTATTCAAGACGCATTTTATGATCAACCCAAACCGCAAAATATTTTCGCAAGCACGATGGCAAGGCATTTATCTGGCTTGTCGTATTTTGCTATATTTCTTTTTTTTGCTAGCAGTCTGCTTTGTCACCTATCAAATTCTGTTTCCTGAAATCTCGCTGAATTATTCCTTTTCCTCAACCAACTCCCTCAAAAACACGCTTTTTGAAATGCGCACTTCCTCGCAAAATCAAATCAAAAATGGTCGAATCGACAATGAAGCTGTTTTGACTTTCAACGCCAACCCCTTGGGAATTTTTGAAAATGCCAAATTGCAAATTGTCTTGGACAAAAATTCCAAATTTCCCGCCCAACCAAGCGTGCAAATTCGCAAAAGTTATCAAGCCTTTTTCTATCCCCTCGGAGAGAGTGTCAATTTCAGCAATGGAACACTGCTAAGTTCAAATGGAATTTATTACATCGTCTCGGCTGGCAAAATTCGCCAATTTGTTTCTGGCGCCGCCCTTGATCAACTGGGCTTTTCTCGTCAAGCTTTTTTGCGAGTCTCCCAGGCTGAACTGGCAATCAATCCTAAAGGCGAAGATATTCTGAAAGCTGACACCTATCCCGATGACGCTCTTATTGCAGTTGATGGTCAATATTTTCAATTCAAAAACCAACAACTGATTCCTTTTCTCAGTGACAAGGCCTTTCTTTCTCGTTATCAAGCGACTCAAGCTATCCCCAAAGACGAAACTTTTTTGAAGAAATATCCAGTTTTGGAAAATTTTATTGGCTTTGCTGATGGCACTTTGGCATCTTCCGACCAGTCTGTTTTTATTCTTAGCAAAGGGCTGAGCTATCCCATCGCCGACAGCGCCACTTTTTTAGCAATGGGCTTTTCTTGGGACTCGGTTCTGCCACTGACGCCAGCGGAAATCAATGCCTACAAAAGACAAAAACAATTTACCGTCAATCAACCTCATCCAGATGGAACTATTTTCTATGATCAACAAGCTGAAGAAACCTTCCTCATTGAAAATGGCAAGAAAAGACCTTTGAAAAATTCTTTTGTGGCAGCTTCTCAAAGCACAAACGCGTCTGTCTTGGTCAATTCGCAAAGTTTGGAAAAAAGAGCTTTTTGCAAACTTACCAAGGCGCCAATAACACTGCGAACTCTTGAATGTGACCTTGATTTGAAAAATATCAGTCATTTGCTTGGCAATGACTATCAATTTGAAATTGATTTCGGACAAGAAGTCAAACTGCAAACAGCCCAAGTTGTTTTTTTCACCAAATTTAGCCAAGCCAATACTTTGACCTCGCTTTCACTAATCAAAACTCGTCTGCAAAACAATTATGTTCAAAATTAAAGCCTTTCAACTTTTTTTCAAACGCCTTGAAAATTTCACCAAGCGACTTGCCAACAACAAGAATTTTTTGACTTTGCTTTACAAGCTTTTGCACGATTGTCTTTTTATTTTGCTTTTTTCTTTTGCTGGCGTGCTGATTGTTGAAGGTCTGCTCCCAGGGCTGGCCACTTCCCATCTGAGTTTAGCCAAGCTTGCTATCGTTTTGGTCGGCGTTATTTTGGGGATTGTTTCCTTGGGCAAGAAACTGGAAATCACTTATCCCAAAACTCGCCTAAGCAAAAGTCGCTTGCTACCTTTGTTGATTATCGTTTCGTTTCTACTGACTAGCAATTCCCTCCTGCGTTTCGCCCTCTGGCAAAACATCCTCATCACCATCCTTTCGCTTTGCTTTTTTCTGCTTTTTTATCATTTGCTGTTTGCGAATGAAAAATAAAACTTTAAGACTTTACAGACTTTATGAACTTCAAGGTTTCCTCCGCGCACTTTTCCCAGGAAAAATTCTGCACTTGCGCAAGACCCTGTGCAATCATTTGACTGCGCAAGTTTTCGTCGCTCAAAACTTTTTCCAAACAAGAAGTCAACTCCTCAGAGCTACCAGCATCAAAATAAAGCGCGGCCTGACCGCCAACCTCAGGCAAGCTGGAGTTGTTGGCCAAAATTGTGGGTGCGCCACAGGCCATCGCTTCCAGCACGGGAATGCCGAAACCTTCATAAAGAGGCGGGAAAACAAAAACCGAAGCATTGCGATACAAAATTGGCAACTGCTCAAAAGGCACGCGACCCGTGACCACAACATCATCGGCATAAACACTCTCTTTTATTCTTGCCAGCGTTTCTGCAAAATCCCAAGCAGGTGCGCCAGCCAAAACCAATTTCATTTCAGGATGAGAAATTTTTATCTTCTCAAAAGCTTCAAGCAAAGTGATCAGATTCTTGCGCGGCTGAATTGCGCCGACATACAAAAGATAGCTTTTAGCTTTTAGCTCATAGGTTTTTAGGATTTTATTTTCAATTTCCTCTTGAGTTTTTTCTTGTTGAAATAATTTTTGATCAAAGCCGTGAGGGATGACTTTGATTTTTTCCGCTTCAATTGCTGGATAAAAGCTCAGGATGTCTTTTTTGGTCGCCTGCGAAATTGCAATGATTCTATCGGCATTTTTAACGGCGTAGTCCGTGAGCTGGTTGAGCTTGCGCAATTCCTGCGCAGGAAAATACTGCGGGAAAATTTTGAAAGCCAAATCATGAATGGTCACCACAATTTTGAGTTCTTTGCGATGGAGCCGTGGCAAATTGTGCATCGGCATCCAAAGCACTTCGGGCTTATCCCTGAAAAGTTCCCACGCAAAACGCGTCTGCGTCCAAAATTTTGGAAAAGGCATTTTTTTGAAAAAATAGTTTGCAAATTTCGGCGGTGTCAAATGCGAATTGAAATTGCTTTTGTGATAAACGAAAAATTCGCTCCGGCTATCCAGCGCGCCAAAATTTTTCAACATATTCAAAAGATAAACCCGCGTGCCATCAATCCGCTCATTGTCCAAATCTGCCGCGGCAATTGCAATCTTCATATAAACCGATACGAAACTACGAATTAAATTCGAATCTACGAAAGCATATTCTCGCAGGAGCAGGTTTGCAACCTGCTCCGCATTGTTTACTAG
>JBAXHR010000008.1:0-13919 GCA_037138835.1 Candidatus Moraniibacteriota bacterium
AACAATTTGTGATCATTCATCCCTTCGTTGATGGCAATGGTCGCACCGCTCGCTTGGCGACCAAGGTTTTGCTGGCAAAAATGGGAATCAACACCTTCAATTTGTTTAGTTTTGAAAATTATTATAATCATAATGTTACCAAATATTTTGAGCAAGTTGGCTTGATTGGAAATTATTATGAAATTCAAAATGAAATTGATTTCACAGCTTGGTTGGAATATTTTACGGATGGAATTATTGATGAACTTTTGAGAGTGGAAAAAGAATTGGAAAAAGAAATTGCCAGCCCTGGCAATTCATTGAAAGAATATCATCAGAAAATAATTTCCTTCATCAAAAAGAATGGCTTTGTCGCCGACAGGGATTATGCGAAATTGACCGAGCGTGCCAAGCCAACTCGGAATTTGGATTTTCGAAAACTTATCGACCTTGGCATCATCATTAAAGTCGGCAAAGGCAGAGCGACTTATTATAAATTCAAATAATACGAAATCAAATAAATTCCTTGTATGTCATTCCCTTGAAAAAGGGGGTTCTTCAGGAAATGTTGTGGGTAAATAAATCTAGGTAGCGGGAAAGCATTGAAAGTCCTATTCGTCGCTATGCATAGCCATTTCAAGATTGGTGGGGGCGAAGTCTCCACTGTTAGCTTCTCTTTGGAAAAGGCTTCCACTAGCGTTTCTGTACTAATGGCATCAATTTTTCTTGCAGTCAATGGTTTTAATGTTAAATGGCTAGAATAAGCCAAACTAACAATCAATGACTATTTTCCAAGATTTGTCTACCCATACAAATGTCTGAAGAACCGAAATTTTTTGTAAAAGAATTGATTGAGGCAATTGAAAAAAATAAGCCTAATCACAAATTCTGCGATCTTCAAGTTGCTGCAGAGAATCTCGAAATTATTGAGAAATACAAAGTTTAATTTTTTTCTCGCTAGTTTGACTCTCCAGTCGGTTCAATGTTCTTGATCTACCTGTCCACCCTTGGAGGAAATTAAAATAGTTCTAAATTTTAAAACAAGAACAATTCAATTGCCGTCGGAAACCTTGAACTAATAATAAGTGCAGACAGTGTCTGCATAATCTTTTCTTCTGCATCGCAACCACTAGAATCCGAACATTGCAATCATAACCATATGGACAGAATTGCAATGTTTTTTGTGATTGAAAAAGTTGCCTTTTTGAGCCAGATTTGACGGGTTTTGGTTATGATGATAAAATATCATCATAACAAGTTAAAAATAAACATATGGCAAAAAATCTTTTCGAAAGTATTAAAAGAGTTAATGAATATCAGAGCGAGTTTTGGTCGGCAAGAGAGCTGGCGAAAGCTTTAGAATATTTGGATTATCGAAATTTTTTGGTTGTAATAGAAAAAACTAAGGAATCCTGTAAAAATAGTGATGAAGTTATCCACAACCATTTTGTTGATGCCAGCGAAATGGTTAAAATTGGCTCTGGAGCAGAAAGAAAGATTGATACGATGTATTTATCTCGCTATGCTTGTTATTTGATCGTGCAAAATGCTGATCCCTCAAAAAAAGTGGTCGCACTTGGTCAGACATATTTTGCCATTCAAACTAGAAGACAGGAGCAAATGGATCAATTGATCGAAGATAGCAAGCGTTTGAATTTGCGGGGCGAAATTAAAAAGCACAATATTTCATTGGCTGAGGCTGCTGAAAATGCGGGCGTGAAGAATTATGGAAAATTTCAGAATTATGGTTACAAGGGTTTATACGGTGGGCTGGATGCTAATGATATTCATAATAGAAAAGGCTTGAAGAAATCTCAAAAAATTCTTGACCATATGGGCAGTGAAGAGTTGGCTGCCAATTTGTTTCGTGCTACGCAAGCAGATGCAAAATTGCGTAGAGAAAAAATCCAAGGAGAAATGAATGCGAATCTGACTCATTATGCAGTTGGGCAAAAGGTTCGCAAGACAATTGAAGAACTCGGAGGAACAATGCCAGAAGAGTTGGCAACTGCTGATGGAATTGACAAGGCAAAAAAGAGAATTGAGAAAAATGAAATTCCCAAAATTGTCGGTTGATTTTGCCTGTCTTTGGAGGAAAACGCAATAGTCCTGAATCTGTAAGAACAATCCAGCTGCCGTCGGAGACATTGAACTGACAACTGAAAAAACAAAAATCCAAACATTGCAATCATATGCATATGGACAAAATTGCAATGTTTTTTGTTTTCAGATTAGGTTCATGGGAGCCACATAATAAGGACATAGTATTTTTTTATCCAGTAGTCTCTTTTGTTGATGGCTTTGCAATGTTTTTTGTGGTTGGAAAAGTTGCCTTTGCTGCGCAGATTATTTGTGGTCAGATGATTATTGTAGTAGAATTTAACTATGTTTGATCCAAATTTCAATCAACATTTGCAAGATTTTGGTGGCTTGATTCAGTTTTTGAAAAGCTGGTCTTATGCTGGGATTTTTTTGCTTTCCATTATTGCTAGCTATGTGCTGCCAATTCCGGAAGCAATTTTTTTGCTGTTGGTGGGTTTTGTGGCCAGAAAAAGTGGTTTGAATATTGTCGCTGTGGTGGCACTTTCAACAGCGGGAATTATGCTGGGAGACAATTTGCTTTATCGTTTGAGTTTTTTCGGCAACAAATTTGTGGAAAAATTCAATCGCAAAATGCGTCAACACAAGTTGATTGTTTACGAACATTTGGTTGTGGATAATGTGGCGTTCTCGGTTTATTTTTTGAAATTCATTGCAGGGGTGCGTTTTTTTGGTCCCGTGATTTTGGGCTCATTGCGCGCGCCGTGGAAAAAGTTTTTCGTGCACAATGCAATTGCCTCAATTTTGCACACAGGTCTGCTGATTTTGCTCGGATATTATTTCCATCGCAAAATTATGCCCTTAGCGGCAGGGGTCGAAATTTTCAAAAACGGCATGCTTTTTTGTTCAGTCGTTATGGTTGGATTCGTTATCAAACTTGTTGGGAAGAAAGCAGAGAAGCAGTCTGGGATAATTTAATATGTATGTATTTTTGTGGTATACTTTTAGTGTTGGAAAAGTTGAAAATTAAAATAATTTTTTGAACATAATAAACATCAAAAATATGACAAAAGAAACAAAACAAAAATTGACAACGGTACTTGCGGTGACGGCAGTGTTGATTGCTATCACAGCCTTGATTTTTTGGGGGTTGAGAAACATCGACAAATCAGCTTCTTCGGATTCGAAAAGCTTACTGTCCTCCAACACCGAAACAAACAAACCAGCCCCAATCAAATTGGACCTCCCTGCGTCGGTCAAGCAGAATCAATCAGCCCAAACTTACACCGCCACCCAAAACCCTGACCAATCCACGGACATCACCCTGGCAAGTCAAGATTTTTTCAAATTGAATTTGCCCCAAAATCTCAACCAACCTGTTTCGGTTTTGCTTTCAAACAGCAGAACCATTGCGCTTTCCCAGCAAGGCGAAAACAATTTGCAGGCGATTGAAAAAACCCAAATCAAAACCACGCCCGAAAATGAAAAACTTTTGGCCATCATTCAAAAAGACCCCAGTTTGAAAATTTATCAAAATGAAAATCAAACAACTTTCTATACCGCTCAAGAATCAAAAAACGAAAACCAACAATGGCTCTTGAAAAACTGGACACTTTATAGCGCGCCCGCAAGCCAAGAGGCTCAGCCTCCTCTTGGAGGCTTAGCCTCCAGCGGTGAAAGCGCCTCCATCACCCAAGCTTTCAAAATTCAAAACGCCACCGTCAACCTTGACTCTTCTGGCAACGCCAATGTTTTCTTTGGCACCGCTCAAGCCAAAAATCAAAACCCCGACTTCGTGATTCCAAGGCCATATTTGCTGGACAAAAACGCAGTCAGAAAAGATTTGGACTGGAAATTTGAGAAAACCACTAACCTGCTTTCGGTGACCTTCACCATGCCCAAAGAAAGTTTCCCAATTGCACTGGATCCATCAATCCTCAAAACCAACAAAGTTGTGGCAACTTTTTCAGGCAGACAAATCAGTATGCACGCACCACCTGCTTGTAATGCTATTATCCCTGGACAAACCTGCACCTTTGGTGGCATCACCTACAGCGTGGTCAATGGTCCTGACGGCAAAGTCTGGATGGACAGAAACCTTGGCGCCACTGCTGTGGCAACTGCTTTCAACACTCAAGCTGCTTATGGCTGGCTTTATCAATGGGGCAGACTTTCAGATGGTCATCAATACACTGCCTGGGGCGGACAACCTGCGCCAGCTTTGAGTACGGCAATCCCCAACACCACTTCAGGACTTGCGTTCACAGGAGACGCCAATCCTGTTACCACGCCTGTCAGCGTGAACTCTCCTAATACTGCATACTTCATCACCAATACTAACGGTGCGAATGATTTTGATTGGCTCAGCACTCCAATCACAGGAGACCCAACGAATCTGTGGGATGGAACAAGGCAAAACAATCCATGCCCGACTGGGTTTCGACTGCCAACAGGTGGAACTTACACGGGCGTTCCTGATGGCAATGGTGTTATTCGAGGTGAATGGGAGCATCTTGTTAGTCTTGCTGGCATCACCAACTACACCACAGCTGCCAGTTCCGTGCTCCATCTGCCAGCAGCCGGTAACCGCCGTATCGATGGTACGCTTGCCAATCAGGGTTCTTACGGCCGCTACTGGTCTAGTAGTCCTAACTCCGCCTACGCCTACAATCTGTACTTCAATTCAGGTAGTGTGTATCCTACCAATTACGATTACCGTGCCTATGGGTTTTCTGTTCGCTGTCTCAAGAACTGATCCTGCGTAGCAGGATTGTATCCGACTCTTTCGACTCTTTCGTCTCTTTTGCATTTTTTCTTTTTCCCGCAGGTTCAAGTTTGTAACTTGAACCGCACAGTTTACCATTGCAATATTGCCACCCGTAAAAAATGCGAAGCAGGTTACAAACCTGCTCCTGCGAGAGGTTTCAAGAATAAAAAATTTGGTCAGGGTGCGAACTTGGAGGCTAAGCCTCCTATAGGAGGCTTAGCCTCCAAGTTTGCCAGCGCTACTGAGAAGCAAGCAATCGTTGAAATAGTCGCATACTGTTTGAACCATAATCACTATCATCTGATTTTGAAACAAATGTTCAAAGATGGAATCAGGAAATTCTTCCCTGCAGGTTCAAGTTTGTAACTTGAACCGCACAGTTTACCATTGCAATATTGCCACCCATAAACAACGCGGAGCAGGTTACAAACCTGCTCCTGCGAGAGTTTGCAATTTGCAAACAATCGCTTACAAACAATGCACAGCAGGTTACCAGCCAAAGGCTGACACTCAAACCTGCTCATGCAAGGATTCTAAAGTTGGCATACTAGGGTTTAAAAATATTTTCTGACTCTGACAAAATCTTCGGCAAGTTCTGGGTGGCAAGCTACTTCGGTAGTCCCCATCGGAAGTTCTTCAAAAAAAGCGTCAATATCCTCAATCCAATCAAGGCTAACTAGCCAACCAGAAGAAACGCAGTTATTTTTGGTGCAAGTTGGCAAATTGATTTTGCGCAAAAGGTGCAGCACATAGGAAACGAAATTATGATGAGGCATAAAAACACTGTCACCGAAGCGGATATAGGGGATGGCATATTTTTCACGAAGCTTGATGGCAATTTTGAAAAAAGGTGGGAAAAGATGCACATGCTCATGAGAGTTGAGCCCATCAGGACTTCGGCCGAAGATTTTTTGAAAAAGCTGGATTTGGTTTTCCCAATCAGTGGTGATTTTTTTGGTGGTCAATTTGCCAGTTAAAACTTTCCAGAGAAACTCAAGTCCCCGTCCAAAAGTCCCAACTCTTTTTTTCTTTTTGGTATCAAACTTATGCAGGATATCCAAATGCAAGTCGAGTTTGACGCGACTGCGCAAAAGTTGCTCGATTTCTTTTTCGCTCATCTGGCCATACACCATCACCGCCACACGATTGATTTTCCCCAAATCCAACAGATAAAGAATATTACGATTGGTGCGCGCATTGAGACCAAAATCATCTGCAGTCACAATAATGCGCCCTCGGTTTGATTCGTATGATTCCATCATTTACCCTATTAAATAAGCTTTGATTTTCTTGATGGAAAAACAAGTTTATTTTTATTATTTTATTATTTATATTTACCCAGCTATTTTTTAAAAAGTATTTAACAGGGTATTTTTTTTGTTTTGATAGTTTCCTGTGGAGTTTGAATTAAAGTCTAGATATGTTATAATCTTAGCAAGAGATTGCGATTAAGGCAATAAATGGAGATTAATTTTCTAATTTCGAAAGCTTTAAAATGAAAACTTCAGAATACAATGTTTATTTTTTCTTGGCTAGTTTGTTGGGGATTAGCGTGGTGACTTATTTTATTTTTCAACCGTTTTTCTTGGCGATTATGCTGGCAGGAATTTTAGCAATGGCATTGCAACGCCCTTATCTTTTTTTGGTGAAAAAAACCAACGACAATAAGAGCTTGAGTTCATTGCTGATTTCCTTATTTGGAGTCGTCACTTTGACTATTTTGCTTGGTTTGATCGTGGGGATTCTTACAAGCGAGATAAATTTTTTGTATCGCAGCACGGTGGCGCAAGGGAATTCTTATGCCAAATATGCTCAATCAACCATTGATTATGTTAATCAAAATCCCTTGATGGTTTCGCTTGGTTTTGAAAATGTAATAAACAAAGAAACGCTGGTCAAATCAATGTCGCAACTTGGACAAAGTGCGTTTGTGCTTGTGCAGAAAGCTTATCAAGGCATCGCGAGCGGAACTTTCTTTTTTGCGGTGGTGTTTTTTACGCTTTACTTTCTTTTGATTGAAGGCAAGAATTTTGTCAGTTGGCTTGCTCATCTGATTCCACTGAAGCATGCTCACAAAAAGATTCTATTCGGAAAATTTGTTTCAATTACCCGTGCAACAGCCAAGGGGGCATTGATTATAGCTGTCATTCAGGGTTCAATTGGGATGACATTGTTTCTGATTCTCGGCATTCCCTCGGCTTTTATCCTTGGCATTGCGATGATGTTTTTTTCTTTGATTCCTGTGGTTGGCACAGGTTTGATTTGGTTTCCAGCTGCGATGGCGATGTTTTTAACGGGAAATATTTGGCAAGGATGGGGCATTCTTTTGGTGGGAGTTGGAATTATTTCAACAATTGATAATTTTTTGCGGCCAAAACTGGTTGGTAAGGACACTCAGATGCATCCACTGATTGTTTTTTTTGCAAGCTTGGGTGGAGTAAATCTGTTTGGAATTTTTGGCCTGATTGTGGGCCCTATCATTGTGGCGCTTTTTCTTTCGCTTTGGGAAATTTATGCGAGTGAATTTAGAGGCGATCCAAAGCCGCATGCTGGCATATAGGCTAAATTTATATCTATATTTTTCAACTAAGTCTCTGTAACAAAATAATGAGTCTTGAATTTTATCAACAGCTTCCTCAATTGATCAATCCGATTGCCTTTAGCGTGGGGGCTGTGGCAGTGCGTTGGTATTCTTTGATGTATTTGCTTGGTTTTTTGGTGGTTTATTTTCTTTTGCAATGGCGCATAAAAAAAGGCGAAGCAATCAAATTCGAGCTTGCGAATGATTTGCCTACCAAGCAGGTAGGCAAACTGCAGGACATGATGTTGGATTTTATGCTAGCGTCTTTTGTGGGCGGGTTGATAGGCGGGCGCTTGGGTTATGCTTTGTTTTACAACCTGCCTTATTTTTTGGCACATCCCTTGCAATTGATTTCCCCCTATGATTTTGCAAGTCATGCTTTTGTGGGGCTTTATGGGATGAGTTTTTTTGGCGCCTTGGTTGGTGGAGTTTTGGGGGCGTATTTCTTTGCAAAAAGAAGGAAGTTGGATTTTTTGAGGCTGGCTGATTTTGTGGTGCCAGCCTTGCCAGCGGGTTATTTTTTTGGTCGAGTGGGAAATTTTCTCAATGGAGAATTGGTTGGGCGCGTGACGACTTCACAATGGGGAATGTATTTTTCCAACAGTTCTGCTGTGTTGCGAATGCCTTCGCAATTGCTGGAAGCGTTGCTGGAAGGTGCGCTACTCTTTGTGATTTTGTGGCTTTCGCGCAAGCAAGAAAAATTCGTCAGTGGTTTTCTCCTGGTGATTTATTTTTTTGGTTATGGGCTGGCGCGTTTTGGTTGCGAATTTTTTCGCCAGCCTGATTCGCAAATAGGCTTTATGCATGGGGGTTTCACGCTAGGGCAGATATTTTCACTTTTGCTAATTTGTTTTTCAATTGGTTGGCTATTTTTTAATTATCGAAAAGGTGCTATACTTAAAAAGTAAATTGCTCTAGTAAGAATAGCTTAGATTTTTAACTAAACTATGAAAATAAAAAATAAAAATAAGCGCTTTTTGGATATTGAAATCAAGGTGACCAAAAAACAAAACAAGCTTGCAAATATCTTAAGCACGGTGTTGGCTGGCGATGTCAGCGAACCAGTGCTCTATTCGCGTGGCAAAAAAACCAAAGCTTTTTTTACGGAGGATTCGAAATTGTACATCACGCCTAAGCAAGCAAAGTTGTTGCGAAGTGGCGTCAAGCTGGATCTGTTGGCTGACAAGTTTGATGGTTTGAGTTATCGCGTGGTGCGCGACTTTGTCAGCTATAAGCCAAGTCGCTCCAGCGCACTAGTTGCTTTGCTGGAGAAAAGATATGCCTTGATGCTTGAGCAAACCACAGTGGTTTCTCAAAATTTCCTGAGCCAATTTTCACTGATGAGGCTTTGGAATCTTTCTATTGTAGGTTCAATTTTGTTTGGGATGGTAACGATGACTTTTGTGTATAAATATTTGGGGCAAGGGGTTTCTGCGGCTGACAGTGAATCGCAGCAACGGTTAGCAACCATACAAGAGGTCAATGGTGCGCAGGCAAATGGTATGGTCTTAGGCTTGGCAAATGGTGCTGACTCCGCAGAAGCTTTTTCTGGGCAAGTGGCTGAAATCCAAACTGCCAGCGATCAAGCAGCTTTGGAAAAGGAAATATATAGCATGGTCAAAGGTCATCCAATTGAGAAAATGGTGCCATATATTGCCAAACAAGATCGAGCCGTGGCAGTTTTTTTTGTGGCGATTGCCAAGAAAGAAAGTAATTGGGGAGAGCATGTGCCAGTGCTGGAAGGCAAGGATTGCTACAATTATGTGGGCTATCGCGGACAACGAGACCGGATGGGCACGGGCGGACACACTTGCTTTGATAGCCCTCAAGACGCGGTTGATACAGTGGCCAAGCGCATAAAAACGCTTGTCAAAGAAAATGAGCGAGACACGGCTGCCAAGATGGTGGTTTGGAAATGTGGCTCCAATTGCGAGGTGACGGGTGGTCAAGCTGCTGCCAACAAATGGATCAAGGATGTGGATTCTATTTTGCAAAAATTCAAAACTTAGTATTTTCTTTTTTAAACTTTGAAAAGTCTTCTGCGGAAGGCTTTTTTGTTGTCAAAAAAATGCTTGGATAAGCCAAATTGTTGCTTAAAAGTGGATAAAGTGTTTGACTTGCGGGGGATTTCTTGCTAGCCTTAAATCTGCGTCCTTGGTGGCAAACATGCCAAGACCAGTTAATTTTTTAGCAATACCATATGTGTGATCCCTTACTTTCTAGGGGGAGAGAAAAACTATTTTTTGCAAAAAAACAAGGCCAGAAAATAGGAGTTTATTTGAATAAGCGAGTGGAAATTTGTTTGGCAGTAATTTTTTTGATGGGCATTCTTGGTTTGGCAGAAAAAGGTTTTGATTTGCAAGGCGCGCCTTTTGCGCAAGCCTCTGGTGAGCAAAAAGCACCGCAGTTGAAAATGACGCTTGCCAAATCGGTTCTTTTTGAAAAGCCACAACTTTTTGATGAAGATTTGGAAAGCAATAAAACCAATGAATTATTGGGGAAAAAAATAACCTCAGAAAAATCTTTTGCGTGCAAGAACAAGGTGACTGAATTGGAGACAGGCCTACTTGAAATTGTTGGAGAGACGCCAATGCGAGAGATGATTCCTTTTATCGCTCAGCGAGAAAATAAAGTAGCTGCTTTTTTGGTAGGAATTGCCAAGAAGGAAAGTAGTTTTGGTTTGGCTTCACCCTTCAAAGACGGTAGCACTTGTTTCAATTATTGGGGGTATAAGGGGCAGGGCGCCAGGGGAACAGCAATGGGTTATAGTTGCTTTGCAAGTGCGCAAGAGGCCGTGGAGGTCGTTGGCAATCGCTTGGCGGTTTTGATTGAAAAGGATCGCAACACCCCAGTTCGGATGGTTGACACTTGGAAGTGCGGACGCAGTTGCGTTGGCGACCCTGGGGCCCCTAGTTGGGTTTCAACGGTGGCGCTGTATTTTGACAAGATTGTGAAGATGGAAGGATAACTATAAAATCCAAAATCCCAATGTCAAATGTCTAATAAAATTTTGTTACAAAAAAACCGCCAGTTGGCGGTTTTTTGCTGTTTGAAGTTTGAAGCTAAAAAACTTTTCAAAAATACCAATAAAGCGTGTCAGCGATTCCTGACAAGTAACTTGCAACAAAAGCAAGTTAATTTTATTGCGTCCATTGCTGGGTATCTTATTATTGCTACCCGACAAATAATAAAAGGACAATGGTTTGAAAGTTAGTGTTTTTGAAAAACACCCCCTTTTAGCTTAAACTCAATCTCGAAACTTTTAGAAAGAACTAGATCGCCTTATTTAAAAACAAATAATCAACGACATCTCATTCTAACAATTATTGGCAAAAAGGTCAATAAGAACGAATAGATATTTTATTAAATTCTACTTTAAACAAGCCAAAAAAATACATGAAAGAAATATGCGTCAGAAATATTGACCAAACATGGCTCATTTGTTAAAATAATCATATAAACTAAATCAGCTAAAATAATCTTATGAATATACTTAAAGCTTTGGAGAATTTGGGCTTAAATAAGAAAGAAGCAGAATGTTATTTGGCACTGCTTCCACTTCGTCAGGCGACTGCTTATATGGTGTCTCTTCGCAGTGGTCTTAAGAAATCCACAGTCTATGTTGTTTTGGAGAATCTTGTGCAAAAAGGTTTTGCGCTTAAAATGCCAAGTCAAGAAAAAACTTTTTATGTGGCCAAGTCGCCCAAAGAATGTTTCTTGGCAGCCAAGGAAAAAATGCATTCAGCGCGAGAAGCCTTGCCAGAGTTGATGGCGATGGGAAATAGTAGTATTGACAAGCCTAGGGTTTATTTTTTTGAAGGTAGTGCGGGTCTGGATTTGGTGGATGATGATATTTTGAAAATTGGAGAGGAAATTCTTTCCTTCACAACTCCACAGTTTGCAATAATTGAGAATGAGAAAACGCATAAAGAATATGTCAAAAAAAGAATTGCAGCTGGGATTCAGATAAGGATAATAGGTCAAGACTCGAAAGGCGTCCGCAACTTGCAACAAAAAGATGAAAAAGAATTAAGACAAACCAGAATTTTGCCCGCAGAACTTTTTTCTTCGGAAGTGAAAGTGGGAGTTTGTGGCAACAAGGCTTTTGCCTCCAATTACAACAAAAAATTTGGGCTTATCATTGAGGACAATGATATTAGCGCCACCCTGCGGAAGATTTTTGAAATAATTTGGGAGAGTGAGAAGATTATCAAATAATAGTTATTGTGTTTTTAGGGTAGTAATTTCGCTTGGTGGAAAATACAAATATGCTAATTCCCGCATATGCGGGAATTAGCATATTATTTTTTAAAGCCCATTTTTATTGGGGTTTTATTATGAAGTGTGTCAAATAAATGCATATGCATTTTTCTGAAACGCTGTTGTTTTTGGTTTTTTGAAAAAAAGTTTGTGTTTGCTGGTTTTTTGCAACATTGCAATTATATGCATATGGACAAATTTGCAATGTTGTTATTTTTATTTCATATGCACACAAGATTTATGGCTATATTATTGCCTAAATGCCCAATTTGCGGTAGCCTTAGTTTATAATTTGATAAATTTTATAACAATCATATGTCTTTACAAATTGGAATCGTGGGGTTGCCGAATGTGGGGAAAAGTACGCTTTTCAAGGCGCTGACCAAAAATCCGGTGGAAATTAGCAATTATCCTTTCTGCACCATTGAGCCGAATGTGGGGGTGGTGAAAGTGCCAGATGAACGCTTGCTGAAACTGGCGGAAATGTCCCAGACGGAAAAAATTGTGCCGGCCGTGGTGGAATTTGTGGACATTGCGGGCATTGTGAAAAGTGCTTCGGAAGGTGAAGGGTTGGGCAACAAATTTTTGGCCAACATTAGGCAGGTAGATGCTATTGCGCAAGTGGTACGGGTTTTTGAGAATTCCAACATCGCGCATGTGCACAACGCCATTAATCCCGTGGGCGACATTGAAGTGATCAATCTGGAGTTGATTTTGGCTGACTTGGAAACCGTGAGCAAAACTCAATTTCGCATTGAAAAAGAAGCTAAAGGCAACAAAAAAGGCGCCGGCAGTCAGTTGGAAGTGATTGAAAAAATCAAGGCGACCTTGGAAGCTGGCAAATTGGCCAATGAAACTGTGGGGTTGGAGGAAATGCTCAAAGATGAAAATGGCAAAATCATCATTCGCGAAATGTCACTGCTGACGATGAAGCCATTTTTGTTTGTGTATAATGTGGCAGATGTAGCTGAAAAACTGTTGCCAGATTTGGAAGAGCGAAAGCATTTGAAATTGGATATCAAAATTGAGGAAGAGTTGTTGGAAATGAGCGAGGAGGAAAAAGCTGAAATGGGCTTGGTCTCACACATTGATGAACTGATTGTGGCGGCTTATGACTTGCTGGGACTGCAAACTTTTTTGACCACGGGAAAAATCGAAACGCGCGCTTGGACCATCAAAAAAGGCGCCACTGCTCCTGAGGCAGGCGCGGCGATCCACACAGATTTTCAAGAAAAATTCATTCGCGCCGATGTGATTGCCTGGGACAAGCTTTTGCAGATTGGCTCTTGGGGGAAAGCCAAGGAATTGGGCGCGGTCAAAACGGTGGGGCGCGATTATGTGATGACCGATGGGGAAGTGGTAGAATTTAAAGTTTAAGATATTTAATCATCTAATCATTCAATCATTCAATCATCTAAACATTTAAACATTCTAACATTCTAACATTCTAACATTTAAACAAAAATACCTGCCTACCGGCAGGCAGGCAAAACACAAAACAAAACACAAAATACCTACAGGCAGGCAGGCATAATACAGAGCATCCCCCGCGGGGTGCTTTTTTAAAATTGTTTTTCGTGGTATATTATAAAAGAGGTAAATAATAAATTTAGCTTACACTTATGGCGTTTTGGCATGATTTGAAAAAAAGATTTTACTCTGATTTCAATTTAAAAAAACAGGCTGAGGAGTTGGGGGTGCATTTTTGGCAGACTCCAAGTTTTTTGTTTTTGATGATGGGGGTGGTAATTGTGGTTGCGATGGTGGGAATTTATTTTGTCGCTAGTAGTTATGATTCGGCGGAGGTTTTGATAATCAGTGAAGCGACGGCAGTAGTGGTGCTCTTTACAATCGGTAATTTCATCATTCGCATTGTGGACGAGATTATTGGTGCCAATCGGATGAAGACCGAGTTTGTTTCAGTGGCTTCTCATCAATTAAAGACGCCACTTGCCGAAATAAACTGGCAAATTGAGCTGCTGCTTTCAAAATTTCCTGGAGGATTGAGCGAAAAACAGCAAATGCTGATTGGGCAAATTGCGCATTCTAGTCAGAAGATGTCACGCTTGGTCAATGACTTGTTGGATGTAGCACGCATTGATCGTGGCAAATTGGCAATGAATAAGGAAGATGTTGATTTATGCAAGACAATCGCTGAAGCAGTTGCAAATCAACGACCCTTTGCGCTGGCTTCGGGCGTGGAGCTACGGCTTTCCTGTCCAATAACCTCGCCGCGAGTGTTGGCGGACAAGAAGCGCTTAACCGTCGTACTGGATAATATTATTTCCAACG
>JBAXHR010000009.1:0-13658 GCA_037138835.1 Candidatus Moraniibacteriota bacterium
GGTGTATAATTATAGGTTATTTTCAGGCAGACAAATCTGCTTGGAAAATTACGCTAATTTATTAAACCAGCTAACTTAATTTTAAAGCTTATCAAGCATATGAAAAAAATGGAAAAATTATGGAAAAAGGCTGATAAATGGCAAGTTAATCAAATTGAATTTGTGAAAAAAATCATAAAAACCAAAAAAATGGTGTTTTTTTTAATAGCAGTAATGCTTTTGATCGGAGTTGTTTTTTTGCAATCGGATACCAAAAAACAAACCAAGAGAATCTCACAGTATTTTAATAGTGGTAAAAATGCTGTCACGGTTATTCCTCGTCAAATTAAAAATGAGGATGTTGCTAGCGATGCTGGAATTGAATATGTTAAATTGAATTTAGAAAATTCAATTGAAACAAGTGATCTTGGAAATGGAGTTGTTACTTCAGCAAAAATTGCAAACAATAGCGTTGTAGGGTTAAAAATTATGAACGGGGCTATTAACTCTGGCAAAATCTTCGACGGCACAATTTTGGGTGGCGATTTGGCAACTGATATTGAGGTGATAACAACTGGGCAGGTGATTGCTGAAAGCTTAAGCGATGGCGTGCTCACCCTTGAAAATGGCAATCTTAAATCAAACAAAAAACAACTGGATATTGAGGTTGGCGGCAGTTCGAATAATTCGGAGGTTTTCATTTCTAATCCAGGAAAGGGCGAAGCTAATTTAAAAGTAGAAAACAATATTACAGGTGGTGGTTCCCTTGGCACAGCAGGTTCTCGTTGGTCAACAATTTATGTAGACACGGTTAATTTCTTGAGTGGCTTAAGTAATGCTGATAATACGGGAGGAAATTCTTCGGCAATCAATCTGGGAACGGCTGGAACTGATTCAGCTGATATACATATTGGAAATGCTGGTGCTAATATTTCCTTGACTGATAGTAATTGGAAAATTCAATCCAATGGCGATGCTGAATTTGGCACGCTGACAGTGAATGGTGGACTGACAAATATTGGCAATTTGACAAGCAGTGGCAATTTAACCAGTACGGCCGGTGGCTTGAATATTGCGAATAGCGGAGTGTTCGGCGGTGCGGTAACTGCTAATAATTTGATTATTATAGCGGGTGGTTTCGATATCACAGGTAATTCGGACATGAGGGGCGACATTGATATGCATAATAATATTCTGACCAACATTGGCAACGCTGGCACGGACTTTACAATATCTGGCGGTTTGGACTTGGCTGGCACTTTGAAACTTGGAAGCGATCTTAATGTTAATAATAATAATATTGTTAGCGTCAATACTATTAGCACTAAAGATGTGGAAGCTACGGGGGTTTATAAGATCAATGGTAGTGAGGGAATAACCAAAACTATTATGGTAGGGGATGGGGCAAGTGGGACTTGTAACATTACTATCGAAGGTGGCTTGATTATTTGGACTACTTGCGATGAGCCGCCTACTCCTGGTCCGGGAATGGGTGATTAAGAGCCTAATTAAATTTATTGCATAAAATTATGACAAAATTTAAAAACGAACAAATAAGCGAGGAAAAGCCAATTGCATTAATTGAAAAATTAAACGAAGCCAAATTCACAAAACTTTTGCTGGATTGGCAAGGCTGGAAAAAAGAGCTCAAAAAGATAGTCTTAATTTTGACGACAATTTTTTTGGTGGCGGTTTTGGGTTGGGGCGCCGTGGCTTGGCTTGACCAAAATGTCACGGGCTTGCGATTCAAGTTGGGAATTTCCAAAGTGCAATATCAGACTTACACGCATTTGGCACCCAATTTTTCTTTCAAATTTCCAGCTCATTTTGTGGCGGACAGCGATGAACAAAAAAGATATGGCGAGGCCTATTTGGGTGGTTTCCGTTTGCAAGGTGACCAACGCACGGGCTGTGATGTGCGGTCAAATCCAGTGGGCATCAATTTTCAAAAAAGTGACCAAGAAATTCACGAGGCGGTCAGCAAAGATTTGGCGGCGCATGTCAAAGATTTCAAGGAAATTTCTGCCAAACGCACAACCATTGGTTTTGAAAAAGCATATCTGGTGGATTTTTCTTTCACTGACCCATTGGGCAACAGTGTCAGAGTTTCGCAAGCCATCACTTCTCATCAAGGGAACAGTTATCTTTTTGTGTGTGGCACAGGGCAATATCAATATGATTTTTTCGCCGCTGATTTTGCTGATTTTTTCAAATCATTTCGCTGGGGGAAATAAGCATTATTATACGCGATATATGGTTTCCAGAAACTAAGCAAGAAACTTTTACTTCCCTTGTTTGCTTTTTAGGACGCGCATACTTGGTCAGGAGTTATGACCAATCGCTCAGTACTCGCTCTCGCTCATAAGTCCCCCAAAGCAAACAAGCTCGTAAAAATTTTGAGGTGATATTTGATTAGTGCCTTGCATTGATAGCACAGTGTAAAATTTTGGACAAAAAAAGAAACGGGCAATTTTGCTCGTTTTTTGGCATTTTACGCGAGGATGAAAAAAAGGTATAATTGGAAAATGGAGTTCCCTCATCCGTCTCGGATTACCGAGCCATTTTCTCCCGGAGGGAGAAGATGATAGTGTAATTTTTTATTGAAAATAAAAAGGCATGGATAAACAAAATTTGAAAAAACTTTTTGCACCGCAGGCAATTGCGATTGTGGGCGCCTCAAACAAAAAAGGCAAAATTGGCACGGTGCTGGTGGATAACATCACGAAAATTGGATACAAAGGCAAAGTATATTTTGTGAACCCAACTTATAAATCAATCGGACTGAAAAAGTGCTATCAAGCTTTGAATGAAATTCCCAAAGAGGTTGATTTGGCGATTTTGGCGATTCCTGCCAAATTCGTGTTGGCAGCTGTTGAGCAAGCGAGTGACAAAATCAAAAATTTTGTGGTGATTTCAGCTGGTTTTGCGGAGGCGGGCGTGGCGGGCAAGGAATTGGAAAACAAATTGCAAGCTTTGGCCAAGAAAAAAGGGCTGAATATTTTGGGGCCAAATTGTTTGGGTTTTGTGACGCCGGCGCTCAAGCTCAACGCTTCTTTTGCAGGTGGCATGCCGATGGCAGGGCAAGTGGCTTTTGTTTCGCAGTCTGGGGCGTTGGCGGTGGCATTGATGGACAAAGCGAAAAAAGAAAACTTGGCTTTTTCGAGCATCATTTCCGTGGGCAACAAGATGCAAATTTCTGAATCGCAGTTGTTGGAATATTTTGAAAATGACCTACAAACCAAAGTGATCGGGATGTATTTGGAAGGGATTAAAGATGGAAAAAAATTTTTGGAAATGGCTAGTCGCGTGGCTTTGAAAAAACCCGTCGTCATTTTGAAAGCTGGCAAAACTGCCAAGACGCAGTTGGCGATTGCTTCGCACACGGGCGCGTTGGCAGGCAGCGATGAAATTATGAGTGTGGCTTTCCAAAAGGCGGGCGTCATCAGAGCCAATGATTTGGACGAGTTTTTCAATTTGCTCAAATTTATCAGCAAATATCCAGCTCCCAAGAGCAACTCCTGCGCGGTGGTCACCAACGCCGGTGGCGCGGGCGTGCTGGCCACTGATGCTTTCAAAGACAAGAATTTGGCGTTGGCTGAAATTTCAACGGCAGCCAAAGATAAGTTGAAAAAACTTTTGCCACCAGAAGCCAGCGTGGAAAATCCCATTGATTTGCTGGGCGATGCGCAACAAGACCGTTATCAGGTGGCTTTGGAGATTTTGCGCCAAGAAAAAATTGAAAATATTTTTTGTTTGCTGACTCCCCAAAATCAAACAAATGTGGCGGAGATTGCAAATTTGACAATCGAGCAAGCAAAAAACAAAAAAATTAATTTAATCCCAGTTTTTATTGGCGGCGAGAAAATTGCGAGCGCGTTGGAAAAATTTGCCAAAAATGAGTTGGTCAATTTTTCGTCGCCTGAAGCGGCGATTGGTACTCTGGAGAAATATCGAAGCTGGCAGCAATTTCGAGAAAATGTCAAACAAGAGGCGATTTTGAAAATTGATCGCAAACGCAAGAAAAATTCTCAAGCAATAATCTTGCAAGCTTTGGCGAATGGTCGCAAGGCGCTTTCTTTCGCTGACGCAACTAGCGTGATGGCAATGTATGGCATTAAAGCTGCAGCACATCGCACCGTGACCGCGGAAAATTTGGGACAACTTGGGTTGAATTTTCCTTTGGCGCTGAAAATTGATTCAGACACAATTTTGCACAAAACTGATCAAGGCGGCTTGAAATTGGGGATCAAAGATCAAGCCGAATTGGAAACGGCTTTTGCGCAGATGCGGGACAGTTTCCCTGCTGAGCCAATCATTGCGCAAGCGCAGGTCGGCAAATTTGCGGAAATTATTTTGGGCATCAAGCGGGATCCAATTTTTGGTTCGGTGATTGTGTATGGCCTGGGCGGGATTTATACGGAAATTTTCAAGTTGGTGAATTTTTTGCTTTTGCCGATGACCTTACAGGAAATTGAAACGCAACTATTGCAAAGCAAAATTGCCTTTTTGTTTGCAGGTGCGCGCGGGCAAGCAGTTTGTGACAGCAAGGAATTTGCAGCTATTTTGTTGGGCTTGATGCATTTTGCCCAAGAAAATCCTCAGGTTGCCGAGTTCGACATCAACCCGCTTTTTGTGTATAATGATAAGCAAGTGGCTTGCGCCGTGGATATTAAGATTATCTTTTAAAGAAAAATATATGGAAAAACCAAAAAAAATTCTCATTATTGATGACGATGTGGATCTGAGGGAAATGTACAGTGAAATTTTTCAAAGCAATAATTTCGAAGTGATTCAAGCTGAGGATGGAGTGTCGGGGTTAGATAAGGCGACTATTGAATTGCCAGATGTGATTTTCACGGGGATTGTGATGCCAAGAATGGATGGCTTTTCAATGATTGAAATGCTTCAAAAAAATATAGCTACTTCGCATATTCCCGTGATCATTTCTTCACATATGGGCAGGGAAGAGGATAAATTGCGAGCTGATGAATTGGGAGCGAAAGATTTTATTGTGAGAGGAACTACGCCTCCCTCGGAGGTTGTTAAACGCATAAACGAAATTTTTGAAAAGATTGATGTGGTGTATAAATTGGAATTTGATGGGACAGCGCTGGATGCGCCTGCCTTGCTAAAGGAGTTGAAAGCCAAAGAAGGTTTTAAATGTTTGCATTGTGCTGGAAAGTTGCTTTTAGGGGTAAAGTTTAGTAGTACTAATGGTAAAACTTTGATAGCTAAATTCGTTTGTGCCAATTGTGGCAAAGAAGCGGAATAATTTATGGCAAAATGGCGCAGGCGAGAGAAAATTGAAGTTCCGGCTGATTTTTTGTTGAAAATTCATCCAAAGGTGGCGCAAATTTTGTTGGCGCGTGGTTTGCAAACAGAAAAAACTTTGCAACAATTTTTGGCGCCAGATTATCAAGCAGATTGTTTGGATCCGTTTGCTTTCAAGCAGATGGAAACGGTGGTGGCGCGAATTGCGCAGGCGCAGCAAAACCAAGAAAAGGTGGTTATTTTTGGTGATTATGATGCAGATGGTATTACTTCGTCGGCAATTTTGAAAGAAACCTTGACTGAGTTGGGCATCAGCACCACGGTGTATATTCCTGACAAACGCACGGAAGGTTATGGTTTGAATTTGTTGGCAGTTGACATTTTCAGGGTTAGCGGAATCAAGCTCATCATCACGGTCGATTGTGGCATCACCAGCATTGCCGAGGTGGCAAGAGCCAAAGAATTTGGGATTGATGTGATCATTACTGATCATCATCGCGTGCCTGAACAAGTGCCCGCAGCTTTGGCGATTATCAATCCTCATCAGCAAGATTGTGGGTATCCTTTTGCAGATTTGGCTGGGGTAGGAGTGGCTTTCAAAGTGGCGCAGGCAATTTTTCAAAAATTGATGCCCACCAAAATGGCGCAAACCAAATGGATGTTGGACTTGGTAGCCATTGGTACAATTGCGGACTGCGTGCCACTGTTGGGTGAAAATCGCTTATTTGTGAAATATGGTTTAGTGGTGCTTTCCAAAACTCGGCGCACTGGTTTGTTGGAATTGTTCACAGTGGGACGCATCAATATTGACGAGGCAACCATTCCTGACACCAAGAAAGTGGCCTTTTATGTGGCGCCGCGCATCAATGCGGCAGGTCGCATCAATCATGCCAACTTGGCTTACAATTTGCTGATGGAAAAAGACACGGTGTTGGCGCGTGATTTTGCTTTGGAATTGGAGGCTAACAATACTGAGAGACAAAAAATAACCAAAGAAGTGGTGGATGAGATTAAAGTTTTGGTAGAAAAAGATTATCAAGACAAGAAACTCATTTTTGCCATTGGCGAGCATTTTCCCGTGGGCGTGATTGGCTTGGTGGCTGGAAAAATTGCCCAGCAATATGGAAAACCAACGGGAGTTTTTCAAGAAGGCGTGGAAATTAGCAAGGGTTCTTTTCGCAGTATCCCGCAAATTGACATTATTGATGCGATTGGCAAGTGCAGTCAATTCCTGTTGAAATTTGGAGGTCACAGTCAAGCGGCCGGCGTTTCAGTTCGCAATGATCAAATGGAAAATTTTCAAAAAGCCTTGACCGAAATTGTGGAAAAGCAATTGGCAGGCATTCAATTGGAAGAAGAAATTTTGATTGACGGCGAAGTTGCAGTTGGCGAGATCAATGCTCAATTGGCAACGGACTTGGAAAGACTGCGACCATTTGGGAATGACAATGAAGAGCCTATTTTGCTGGTCAAAAACTTGGTGGTGGGCGAAAAGCGTTTGCTGGGAGCAGATCAAAAACATCTGAAACTTTTTCTGCTAGCAACTGAAAAAGCAGGCAATGAAAATCAAGCGCCCCTTGAGGCAATTTGTTTTGGTGGAGGCGAAAAATTTGCTTTTTTGAAAGCGGGCGACCAAATCGAAGTGCTTTGCAACCTGCAAAACAACGCTTGGAATGGAGACAGCCGAGTGCAACTGAATGTGGTGGATATGCGGGTTAGCTAGCGAATATTTTTCGGGCATAGAAAAGGTGTAGCTTAATTGAATTTAGTCTTTGCAAATTGGCTTTTAAATCCAAAATCCAAAATCTAAATGTCAAATAAAATCCTAAATCAAGATGTTGAAAAATTGAGATTTGGAATTTGGGATTTTATTGGAAATTAGAAATTGGAAATTAGGATTTTTGTTATTTTTGTAGATTCGCCCGCCTGCATCGTTATATGAAGAACTACGGGCAGGTATTTAATTCGTAGTTTCGTATCGGTTTATGAAAATTGCCTTTGTCCATGATTATTTGGTGCAACGAGGAGGAGCTGAAAGGGTGCTGGAATGCCTTTGTGAGCTTTATCCTTATGCGCCTATTTACACCATTTTGCACAACCAGCAAGCGATGATGGGAACTTTTGCTGACAAAAGAATTTACACTTCCTATTTGCAAAAAATGCCGTTTGCCAAAAAATGGCATCGGATTTTTCCGCTCTTGATGCCCTTGGCAATTGAACAATTTGATTTTTCAGCTTATGACATTGTGGTTTCTGATTCTTCCAGTTATGCCAAGGGCATCATCACCAAGCCCGCAACCCTGCATCTTTGCTATATGCACACGCCGATGCGCTATGCTTGGGATGATTGTCAGAAATATACGCGCGACTTTTATTTCCCACGGTTGATTAAAAGTTTGATTCCTTTTGCGATGAACTATTTGCGCTTGTGGGACAAGGCCAGCGCTGATCGGGTGGATGTGTTTGTCGCCAATTCAAATTTTGTGGCGCGTCGCATTAAAAAATATTATCACAAGGACGCGTTGGTGGTTCATCCGCCCGTCAACACCAAGCGCTTTGCGCTGAAAAAACCTGACGAAAATTTTGGCGAGCCATATTTTTTGATGGTTGGTCGCATCATTGCTTACAAGCGCCACGATATTGTAATCAAAGCTTTCAATCAGCTTGGCCTGAAACTCAAAATTATTGGTCGTGGCCCAGAAGCCAAAAGACTTAAAAAAATCTCCAAGGCCAACATTGAATTTTTGGGCAGGGTGGAAGATGATCAGTTGGAAAAATATTATCGCAACTGCCAAGGTTTCATTTTCCCACAAGAAGAAGATTTTGGCATCGTGGCGATGGAGGCGCTTTCCTGTGGCAAGCCCTTGCTGGCATACCGCGGCGGCGACATTCCTGAACACATGGAAGAAGATAAAATGGGCGTTTTCTTCGAGGAGCAGACCAGCCAAGCGGTCATCAAAGCAGTGCAAAAATTTCAAACGCTTGCTTTCGACTCGCAATATATTTCTGCCAAAGTCCAGAAATTTGATCGGGAGATTTTCAAGGAGAAGATGAAAAATATTATAGAGAGTAAACTTGAAGAACATATAAACATTTAAGCATTTAAACATTTAAGCATCTAAGCATTTAAACATCTCCGCAGGAGCAGGTTTTTAACCTGCTCCGCATTGTTTACAGGTAGTTATTTTTAGCTTGTAAAGTTTAAGGTTCAAGTTGCAAACTTGAACCTGCCGAAACTTCCCTTGCTTGCTTTTTAGGACGCGCATTCTTGGTTAGGAGTTATAACCAATCGCTCGGTACTCGCTCTCGCTCATAAGTCCCCCAAAGCAAACAAGCTCGTAAAAATTCAGAGATAGTCTTTGGCTGGAACCATAAATTGCGTATGAACCGTAAGTTAGCAATTTTATTATAGGGTTTCAATAAATCACTACTGGTGTGCCAATCTCTGCCCAATCAAAAACGCGCTTGGAAGGACCAATGCCGAGACGAACACAGCCATGAGATACGGGCGTGCCGAGATGGTTTGCTCCTTCTTTGTAGCCACCAGGCCATTCAGGGAGTTCATGAATGCCAAAAAGCCCGCTCGGGACGAGAGCCATCCAATTTGGCATATAAAGGCCGTATTTTTTTGACCAAGGACGATCAGCTTTATTTCTGATAGCAAATTCGCCTTTTGATGTCTCCATTCCTGGTTTTCCGGATGATACAATATATGAGTCAACAGCTTTTCCATCTTCAAAAAGTGTCATGACTTGGCTTGCAAGATTGACATCAATATATTTGCCGGTAAGTTTTTTTGCCGGTGTGAATTTTTTTGCTTCTTCGACGCGAAGAAAAAGATCAGTATTCCATGCTAGTGGTGGGGGATCAAGCGTGGTGAAAGTAGAATGAGACAGTGGAATATATGAATCGTCGTTTTCGCCTTTCCATTTTGCATAAATGTCGAGTGTATATTGCTTTCCAGCAAGAAGTGGTGTTTCTGGAAGTGCTTCGAAAATTGTTTTTTCTGAATTGATTTTCTTGACGGCTACTGTTTTTGAATCAATACGAAAATCAATATAAAAATCTTTCACTGATTGCTCAAAAACTATTTTGAGAGGATCTTCGATGCCGAGGACAACATCTCGTGATTCCGAAAGAGGGGAAATGCTTATTATTTTTGGTATATTTTGTGTGGCAAGAGTGAAATTTGATGGAGTGCTGTTTGCCAGATATTTTGTTTTTCCTTGACCGAGAGAAAGCCGGAATGAATCAATTATCGGCCAGGCTGTAAGAGGGGTGAGTATGAGTGTTTTATTTTCATTTTGCCAATGCGCACTGAAAGGAGTAGCTTCAGATAGGATTATTTTCCCAGCGAAACTTTCCGGACGCATAAATTGAGAAAAATGCAAGACAATAGGTTCTCGCGCACTTGAAAGCTTTGATTTTTCTAGCGTCATATTTGCTTGAGCATAGTATCCATGAACAAGAAAGACACTACTGCCGACAGAAATGCAAAGAATGGGAAAAAGTAGTATCCAGAAAAAAAGATTCGATGAATGACGCATGAAAATGAATGTTTGTTTTTATTTTATGGTACTTTTTGGCAAATTTTTGATTAAGCGTATTTTTCTTCCAGTTTTTCCATGCGATATTCCAGCGTGTTGAAATCAACTTTGTCAGCTTTCTGAATTATTGTCCACTCAATCTTGTCAACGCTGGTCTTGATTTTGGCTACATCGGTCTGAATAATATTTATTTTATCTTCGAGCTTTAAGATTTGATTTTGCGACATTCTCGCTACCTCAGCAGTGGAGGCGTCAATTTTTTCTTCCAATGCTTTTTTCGTGGAATCAATCTTAGCTTCTAGTCTAGTTCCTAGACTCTTGGTTGTGGAGTCAATCTTAGCTTCTAGTCTAGTTTCTAGACTCTTGGTTGTGGAATCAATCTTAGCTTCTAGTCTAGTTTCTAGGCTCTTGGTTGTGGAATCAATCTTGGCTTCTAGTCTAGTTTCTAGGCTCTTGGTTGTGGAGTCAATCTTAGCTTCTAGTCTAGTTTCTAGGCTCTTGGTTGTGGAATCAATCTTATCTTCTAGTCTAGTTTCTAGGCTCTTGGTTGTGGAGTCAATCTTGGTATCAAGCTTTTGAATTTTCGCTTCTAATATTGCCAAGGTTTTTGCTGAACTTGCGTTGATAAGCTCAGCAATATTTGCTAGGGTTAATTCTTTTTCATTTTTCATATTCTTTTTTTATTACAAAATTGTTCATAAATAGATTATACCGCTGGGCAAATTGGGTGTCAATGCGACATTCAAACATTTAAACATACAAACATACAAACATTCAAACATTCAAACATTCAAACATTCAAAAACACACCTATAAATTGATATGTGGTTGCGGTGGGGATGATTTTTGGGGAAATAAAAAACCGCGGAAAAAAATAGCATTTAATTATACACCCTTTCCTCCCAAAAGTCAAGACTACCGGAAAAGCGGGGAATGTTATATGGTTAATGAGAACATTGTTTCATTGATACACTGTTACATTGTTAGATAGAAATACAATGAAAAAAGATGGGTATTTTAACAATGTATCAATGTATCAATGTTAAAGGTAGTCCCGCAACCAATTCCGAGAAAGTTTTTAATCGCTCTTTTGTAGAGAGATGAAGAATGCTTTTCGTAGATTCGTATTTAATTCGTAGTTTCGTATCGGCAATATATGCGTATTGGCATTGATCTCCGCTGTTTGGTGGAGGGGAAAAATACGGGGGTGGAGGAATATACGACCAATTTGTTGGAGCGACTTTTTGAGTTGGACAAGAAAAATGAATTCGTGCTGTTTCTCAATTCTTGGCGTGAGCCGAAGGGAAAGTTTGAGCATTTCAAGAAATACAAAAATGTCACCCTTAAACAATTTCACTTTCCCAACAAGTTGCTCAATTTTTGTTTTTGGTATCTGCGTTGGCCATTGGTTGACGAAATGCTGGGCGGGGTGGACAAATTTTGGATGCCGAATTTGAATTTTGTGGCGCTTTCTGACAAGACCAAATTGATTTTGACAATTCATGATCTTTCTTTTGAACTTTTTGCGGAAACTTTTTCTCTCAAGCGCAGAGTGTGGCACACGCTTGTCAATGCGCGGGCGCTTTGCCAGCGAGCGGAAAAAATTTTGGCGGTTTCAGATTCGACCAAACAGGATTTGCGCGAGGTTTATGGAATTGAGGACGAAAAGATTGAGAGGATTTATAACGCGGTAGCAGAGGATATTGAAAAACTCAATCGCAATGACAGTCGTTTGATTGCGGTCAAGGAAAAATATCATTTGCCTTTCAATTTCATTTTCTTTTTGGGCACCGTCGAGCCGCGCAAAAATATTCCCGCGATTGTGGTGGCTTTTGACCGGCTCAAGAGTTTGAACAATCCTCAATTGGACAAATTCAAATTGGTGATTGCCGGCGCCAAAGGCTGGAGTGTGGAAAAGATTTTTGCCAAAATGCGCACAGCCAAAAACACCAAGGACATCATTTTCACGAGTTGCATCACCAATGAGGATAAAGCAGCCGTGCTGACTTTGGCATCGCTGTTCGTATATCCTTCTTTTTATGAAGGTTTTGGAATTCCAGTTTTGGAAGCGATGCGCTGTGGGGTGCCTGTGGTGACTTCCAATGTCTCAGCGTTGCCGGAAGTGGTTGGCGATGGCGGAATTTTGATTAACCCTGAAAATCCAAACGAACTTTTTGAAGCGATGAAAGAGTTATTACTCAACAAGGATTTTTATGAGCAAATCCGAAACAAGGGGATGCACCAATCTATCCGTTTCAACTGGACAACTTCCGCTCGGCAACTGTTGGCTATTTTAGAGAAGTGAAATACACATATAAATCCAGCAATAAAATCCTTCCATATATCCATTTATGGAAGTGAGGGATAGAAAGTTTGATTTGGAGGGGAGTTCGACTCTCATAAGGAGAATTGAACTTCAAAATGAGAAACTTATAAAAAGCCCGCTTGGCTTGACTTTTGGCTGAAAGTAGGCTATGTTTGAGGTGCTTTGAAGCCTCGTTTTTCATCGAAAAATGGCTTTGGAGAAGGGAAATTGGTCTTTGTCAATATGGAAGAAAAAAATAAGAAAATTAAGTAGTATTCAGTAAATAATATTAATTGGAGATGCAAGATGATTGTTAAAATACTGTTGGCATTGCTTTTTTTGTTAATCTTTTTGAAAGATTTATCGGATTTATTTTCGAAAGTCGCAAAGGGGGAAAATGCCGAGGTTGAGATTTTCTTGGCGGTCATACTTTTAGTTTGTGGCTTATTCGCGTTATTTATTGAAAAAATAGCGAAAAAAGCAGAAGGAAAAAGAAAAGCAAGTGGAGATTTTTTAGCAAGTTAAATTTTTCAATTAAAATGAGGAATGTATGGACATGGGATTATTCTTCTTGGTAGTAGCTTGTGCAGCTTCTTCTTTTGCTCTTGCTGATTGGGATGTCATTTTTGAGGTATTGAGAAAAATTTTCTCGGGTTAGTTTTTTTAATCGCAGTATGTTACGGGAGAGTGGCTTAATGACAGGCGCTCTCTTTTTTTATCTCTCAAAAAATGCTAAAATGACAGTGCTATCGTGTTTATACTAAATCAATTAAGGCGCACTGCTAGTTGCAAGGAGGTTTAGCCTCCTATGGGAGGCTAAAACTCCAACGACTATCCAGTGTAAATTAAATTGATGTTGTATTGAGTGCGGATTCGTAGGGTTTCAGCAATGTAACAATTTAACAATTTAACAATGGCAATCGGTATTGACGCACGGTTTTATGGCTCGGTGGGGAAAGGGCTGGGAAGATATACGCAGAAATTGATCGAGCAGTTGGAAAAACTTGATGGCGAAAATCAATATTTCGTTTTTTTGCGGCGGGAAAATTTTGAGGAATATGTGCCCAAGAATAAAAATTTTCAAAAAGTCTTGGCTGACTATCAATGGTATTCTTTTGCTGAACAAATTTTTTTCCCAAGATTGCTTTCCAAATATAAGTTGGATTTGATGCATTTTCCACATTTCAATGTGCCGATTTTGTATGGTCGCAAATTTGTGATCACCATTCATGATTTGATTTTGCTGCATTTTCCGACCAAGCGCGCTTCAACGCTATCGCCACTTTGGTATAGTTTCAAATTCTTGGCTTATCGACTGGTGATTTTTCTGGCGATTTGGCGAAGTCAAAAAGTTTTTGCAGTGTCAGAGTTTACCAAGCAAGACATTTTGGAGCAATATTCCATTGCCAAAAACAAGGTGGTGGTGACGCATGAAGCTTGTGAAAAAAAAGCTCAAATTTCTTTGCGTGATAGTGAGCAAATTTTGGCAAAATATGGTATAATGAAACCGTACTTGCTTTATGTGGGCAATGCTTATCCGCACAAGAATTTGGAAA
>JBAXHR010000010.1:0-13396 GCA_037138835.1 Candidatus Moraniibacteriota bacterium
AAACATCTAATCATCTAGACATCTAATCATCTAATCATCTAATCATCTAAACATCTAATCATCTAAACATCAAAACATTTAAGTAGGGTTTGTAATATTTAACTTGAATATACAACGGGCAGTGATTTAGTTTATTTAAACACTAAATATTATATAGTTATCATAGCGTATTTTGTGACTTTAGACAAGAAAAAAAGCCACCTTGCGATGGCTGTTTTTTTCTGAGAAATAAGTGTGAATTTATTTCTTGTAACGCCATTTCTTGAGCGTATGAGCTTGATCCTCAATCAATTTGCGAGCTGATTTTATCATATCGGCAATGAAAGCAAAAATGAGAAACTGAACTCCCACAATTAAGAGTGTGATTCCCGCAAAAAGCACATTGCGATGAGGGGTGATTTTGAAATCACTGAAATATAAAACAAAAAAATCAATAAAAAAACCAAGTGAAGCCAAAAGCAGGATAATTGCTGGCCAACCAAAGAATTTCATTGGACGCACATCGCGCACTGCTTCAAGAATAATCTTGCCACTGTTGCTAACATAATTGAAAATACTTTTCACGACTCGGGATTTTCTGCCAGCGAAATAAGTTACTTCCACAGGAACCCATTTGAGTTTCAAATTTTTGCCAATGGCATCAATAATAGTTTCTTGAGTATAAGTAAATCCTGGGGTGATATTAAGTCTGATCATAGTTTCACGACTGTATGCTCTGAATCCACAAGTCAAATCATCAATGGCATAATTCATAAAGTTACCAATAATTTTGGCAGCAACCAGGTTGAGATAATATTTTGCCTTAGGCATATCCTTAGCCTCTTTATCACCAAAGCGAGTGGCGCTAACCATGTCAGCTTCTTTTTTCAAAACTGGCCCAATAATTTTGCCAATATCTTGAGGATTAAATTGTCCATCAGCATCCATGTTGCACATAATGTCGGCTCCATTGTCCAAAGCGCGTTCAACCGCATGCTTGAAAGTGATGCCAATTCCACGATTCAAACCATTAGTGTAAACAAAATCTGCTCCTGCAGCTTTGGCAACTTCAATGGTTTTGTCTTTGGAGCCATCATCAATAACTTGCACTAAAACTTCATCAACACCTTCAATTTGACGAGGAATTCGCTTGATCGTTTCGGCAATTTTTTCTTCCTCATTAAATGCAGGAAGATTCACAATTAGTCTCATATTTTTTAGCTTAAAAAATTAATTAATTTTTTTTGATAATTAGCTGCGGATCAAAACACATAAAATCACATTTGGAGTTGTTCCCTTTGGTGGCAATGCTCTTGGTGCAATCAGCTACTCTTTGCCGGCAAACTACTTTGCTTTCTTCGAAATAGTTCAGGTTCACTTTATAGCCAAAGAAGGGGAGCGCGAAATAAATCACCACCGCAAGACCGACTAGCCAGATAATAAATTTGATCAAATGAAACATAAAAAATGAAAAATGCAAATCTCAAAATGAAAAATTTCGGAATCGCCATATAATATCTTAAAAATATGAGCGAAGCGAATACTAAAATTTTGATTTTTGATTTTTAAATTTTGATTTATTATCTTCCAATCCCGGCGTAGATGATGCCGGCGGCGCAGATGGCTTTTTTGTCCAAACAATTGCGCCCGTCAATTATAACCTTAATTCCATTTTTGACAAATTCTTCCACGGGAATATCAATAAATTCTTTATGGTTGGTCACAAGCACCAAGGCTTCAGACTTGGCCAAAATATCTGCCAAAGTTTTTTCGGAAGAAAGCTGAGGAACGAAAGGATCAAAGGTCAGCAAATTAGCATCCAATTTTTTGATTTTGTCAATAATCCTGAAAGCAGGGCTTTCGCGCAGATCTCCGATATTTGCTTTGTAGGAAATTCCGAGCACCCCGACAGGTGTTCCCTTGACTGATTTGGAAACATCATTAAGCTTGTCTTGAAGCATTTCCACAGTGTAATCTGCCATCCCATCATTTATTTTTCGCGCAGAAGAAAGAAATTTGTGTTCAAAGTTATTTTCTTTGCCTTTTTCAATCATATAGTATGGGTCAACGGGAATGCAATGACCACCCACGCCACAACCAGGATAGTGGGGCATAAAAGAAAATTTGGAAGAAGCTCCACGGATTACATTGGTAATGTCAATGTCAAGCTTGGCAAAAGACATTGCCATTTCATTGACGAAAGCAATATTGATATCACGGAAAGAGTTTTCCAAAATCTTGGTAGCTTCGGCTTCGCGAATGGTGTCCATTTCAGCGAGTTCGCCAGAAGTAACATCTTTGTAAAAAGCCATTGTGCGTTTCAGGCCTTCAGCGTCGAAAGAGCCAACCACGCGAGGCAAATTGGTGACATTCCATTTTTTATTGCCTGGGTCAACGCGTTCAGGGCAATGGGAAATGAAAACATCTTTGCCGACAGTGAAACCTGCGCGTTCAAAAATTGGTTTAACCACTTGTTCACTCACCCCAGGGTTGACGGTGGATTCCAAAATGACCAGTGCGCCTTTCTCCATATTTTTGGCCACAGTGTAGGAAGCATCCGCCACATATTTGATAATTGGGTTATGCTTTTCATCCACCGGCGTTGGCACACAAATCACATAGATATCATGGTGCTGGATGTCTTTGGGGTCGTTGGTAACATTGATTTTCACGCTTGGCAAAAGGTCGTCCAAAAATTCCTCATAAAAAGGGCTTTTGCCTTGAGCGATGATATCAAGCTTGGCCTTGTCGAGATCATAGCCTGTCACTGCATAGCCTTTCTTGGCGCACACTGCTGCCAATGGCAATCCCACATAGCCCATTCCAATCACGCAAACTTTCTGTTTGTTTGTTTGAGTCATATTTTTTTTCTGCTACGGATTAAATTGGCGACGAAAAACCTGCTCAGCCAATTAGACTTATTATACATCCTTTTTAGGGAAAGGGTCAATGGAAGGGGAGGATTTGGATAAAAAAAGTCCCCCACTGGCTTGTGCTAGTGGGGGGGGTAAAATTGTAGAAAATTACGGACTAGGAAGCTCCCTAGTCATGTTCACTTGTACTTCCTTGAGGTCAGCAAAATTTCAAATCCGCTTCTTTGATGTGTATTACATAATGAAGCAAATATTGAGAATACTCTTCTGGAACTTTCTCTTCTGTTTTTTTGATAAAACATTCGAAAAAGTTTGGAGGTTCCTCAATAAACACAATTTCATAAGTAAACGGCAAATCTGCATCCTCTAGAAATAATGGACTGGAGAAATCAAAACTTATACTGACATCCTTAGTAATAGAATCTTCAACGATAGCACCGTCAACATCTCCGGGTTTAGAGAAATTGGTAATGTAATCTTGCTCTAGAAGTTTCCTGTAAAATTGATCTTCAAGTCTGGCCAGATGGAAGGTGATTTCTGTGAAGTTATATTTAAGCGGACCTTTTATAACTTCAGCTTTTTTTATAGCTTCCAAGTAGGCAATCTCTGCCCCTGTAAATGTTCTTTTCATGGACTTTTTCTGGTAGGTTTTTAGTGAAGATAGGAGCCACCTTGCATGATGACTTTAACTTTGCCTTCTTGTCGCAATTCATCCATTTTTAATTGGCAGGTATGAATGACATAGAATTTGATATATTTAGCTGGATGAAAGTGCATAAGCTTATTTCTCCAGCCTTGTGACCATTTTTCCGTCAAATCAGCACGAAAATATTCTACATACATCGCATCCCATTTTGATACATCAACTGTGATGCCATAAAAAAATGGAAAATCCGGGCCATTTACTGTTGTCCCTTTGCTTAAACTAAACAACGGTGCTTCCTCAACAACTAAACTCTGAACTAGACCATTTTTTATCCATAAATCAATAATGCGAAAAGCGTTTTCTTTTTCTGGAATGCTGTTCTGGGAGTCACATTTTATCGTGACTGGGATTATTAGCGTACATTTATCTTGCAGAATTTTTTTTCTCGTTTCCTCGCAGGCTATTATAAACAAGTATGCACTAATCAGATACCGAGGCGATGCGAGGATGCTTATTGTAACCGCAAGGATGTGATTGAGAAAAATTCTGATTGACATGTGTTTAAACATGATAAACTTCCTTTAAAATTTGTTATAGAAGATTTAGGATATGATATTTCACCCAAGAAAAAAATTTTAGGTGCTATAAGAAATCCTATCCAGACGGATACCAGAAAAAATAGTATATGGATGATAATTTTCTTCATAGGTTGCTAGGGTTTATTTTAAAAGAGCATTTATACTTTAACGGTGGCATATTTAAAAGGTTTTGTCAAGGGTTGCAGGTCTAATCCTGCAGGTCTAATCCGCAGGTCTAATCTCTTTATCTTAATGGAATGGAAAAAAATTGGATAAAAAAATCCCCACTAGTTTGTGCTAGTGGGGGGGGGTAAAATTGTAGAAAACTGAAGTCGAAGTTACTTGTCGAAGTTACTTACGGACTAGGAAGTTCCCTGTTTTTAGTATTTTTCCTAAAGATGGCGACTCATAATAAGTCCACCATCATTTTTTTCTTCCCTAACCATTTCAGGCGAAAGGTGAATTTTGTAATAAAATACACCTAAAGCTCCTGAACCTTCACCAAGATCCATGAGAATCCTCTTAAACCAATAACTGAATTGTTGCGTATTAACAACCCTGAAACTAGTTTCAATATATTCCCCACCTCTTTCGACATCGTCAACTACTTCATAGGTATATGGAATACCTAGCAGTGTGTTTAGATAATAAGTCATTCCACCCCTTTCAATTACATATTTTATTGTCCCTTCCTTAACAGTATAAGCTAATGGATTTTCTTTTATTAATGAATAATCCCATTTGTTTAAATTTTTTTTTCTTTGGACTATAATACCTTCGATATAAAAGGCATTTTGTTTGCCCTTAACGAGCTCACGACTCCAAGGGGCTTTTATCTCATCTGCTTTGTATTTAATTGGCGTTAAGGGGGAATTCTTTGCTGTTTCAAGAATCACACTTTTGTATGCCCAAAAAGAGATCCCTGGGAGTAAAAAATTAACAGTTAACCCCAGGGCAATGCCCAGCAGGATAGCTATTAAAGGAGGGAAGAGAAATGTTTTTCGCATTAGGTGTGGGTTTGATTGTTTTTAAGGGACATTTATGCTTTAACGGTGGCACATTTGAAAGGTTTTGTCAAGGGTAGCAGGGTCGTTGCAGGTTGTTAAAATTAAAAAGCGTCCATTTGTAGTTGTCGAGCTTTTTTTATTCCCCAAGACCTGCTATATTTGTAAAATCAAATTTAATTTTCAAGTAAATACTTATGACCATCCTTTGGGTCTCCCTTTCAATTGCAGGGGATTTATTTTAAGTGAATTTTATCAAATTTTAAACAACCACTAACTACTATAATAAATTTAAACTTTATGTGGATTTTTCTTTCCCTTATTGGCGCATTTACTCAATCACTTGAAGCAGCTATCAAAAAGAAATCACTTCAGGTTGGAGGAATGAACACGGTGATTGGAACCCTTTCTTTTCTGGTTGCGGGAATAGTTTTCTTTATAATCATGCTTGCCACAGTCAAGAGTCCTTGGCCTTTTCAGCTTTCTTCGAAATTTTGGGAAGCTATGTTTTGGTATGCTGGATTGAATTTGATTGCTTCTTGGTATGGCTACAAAGCTCTTGATATCGCAGAATTTTCTTTTCTTGCTCCTTTTATTGCTATTACTAGTTTGACTATAGTCTTTCCTCCGATTTTTATTTTAGGTGAATTTCCGAAGGTATCCGCACTCATAGGAATCGCTTTCGTTGTGGCTGGTTCTATTGTAATGAGTTTTAGGAAAAAAAGTGCTGTTTTTGATGCGGAAAAGTCCAAGCGAGACAAGGATAATTTAAAAGGATTAATGTATTTTTTTGTTGTGATTATTTGTTTTACTTTTACACCTACAGCAACAAAAGTTGCAATTCAAGAAAGCTCTCCAATCTTTACTTCTTTTTTGGTGCATATTCTAATTGCCATGGGTTTTCTTGTGATGACATTTGCATTCAAGAAGACTAGTAATTTGGTTTCAGTTTTGGTTGAACCTCCCAAAAGAAAATTGCTTTTGGCTATCTTAGTGATGGGGCTACTGACATTTCTGGAAAATGGAAGTATTAACGCTGCTATGGCTATGGCTCCAGTTTCAATAGTTATGGCTATCAAGCGGATAGCGCCGCTGTTTTCTTTCTTAATAGGGATAACTTATTTTCATGAAAGGGCTGACATTTTGAAAAAACTTGTGGGTTCACTTCTGATGGTGTCAGGCGCAATTCTTATCATAGCTTTATAGTTTTTTTACGCTTTATTTCGGAGTTCGACTCCGAATCGGAGTCGAACTCCGTCGCAAGGTGTTTCTTATTTATATGTTTATATGCCTTATGTTTGAGTAGTTCTTGTTTTTATGCTTAAATGTTTATATGCTTATATGTTTATATGATTTTAAAATATGAAAATTGCAATTAACGCTTCATTTTTGCGCAAACAAGGAACGGGACTGGGACAAGTCACGGCTAATTTTTTGCAGAAATTGATAGAGCTTGAGAGTATCAAAATCAAAGCTGGCAAGGTCAAAAAAACAGAATTTGTTTTGTACCTTGAAGAAGATCTTGAATTGAATTTGCCAAAGGACGCCGCCTCGTCGGCGGTTAAGTTTCGCAAAAAAGTTTTTTTGCCACCGTACAAACGCGATGATTTGCTTCGCAAAATTTGGTGGGAGAAATTTTTGTTGCCGAAAAAAGTCGCACAAGACAAGTGTGATGTCTTGCTGAGTCTTTATCAGTCCACCACAGTTGTTTCATCCAAGAAAATCAAACATCTGATGGTGGTGCATGATTTGATTCCGAAACTTTTTCCAACTTATCTCAGCAACTGGCGCAAAAAACTTTATCAAAATTTGGTAGAAAAAGCCATCAGAAAAACTGACAGAATCATTGCCATTTCGCATCGCACCGAAAAAGATTTGATCAAACATCTTGGGATTGCGCCGGAAAAAATCACCGTAAGTTATATTGATGTTGATGAGCGCTACAAAACCATTGCGGGGCGCATTGATAGTCGGCGAGTTTTGCAAAAATACAATTTGCAAGCTGGGTATATTTATAGTGGCGGGGGATTGGAAGTGCGCAAAAATGTGGAAAGCGTGCTCTTGGCTTACAAAATTTTGCTGGAAAGTCACAAGCAAGGCAGAAAAATTCCCAAGTTGGTCATCTCTGGCAAGCTGTTGCCCCAATTGGCACCCTTAGTGACGGATGTGGAAAAATTGATTGTCGAGCTGGGCTTGCAAAATGAAGTGGTGGTGTTGGACTATGTGCCACAGGTCGATTTGCCTGGGCTTTATCGCAATGCGTTGGTTTTTGTGTATCCTTCGCACTATGAAGGTTTTGGTTTGCCAATTTTGGAAGCAATGAATCAAGGCACGGCGGTGATCACAGCTAAAACTTCTTCACTGCCAGAAGTTGGCAGTGACAGTGTGCTTTATTGCGACCCCAGTGATCCTGCGGACTTGGCGATGGTGCTGAAAAATGTGTTGTGCCATCCTCATTTGCAAGCTGCGCTTTCTCTGAAAGGCAAAGAACGCGCCAAGCATTTTGCGTGGGAGAAATTCGTCATGAAGGTTTTGAATGTTATCAGATAGAATCTGGATTGAAACGGGGGAATTGACATTTAAAAAAGTTTAAGGTATACTTGAAACAAATTAGATATTTAAAAAAGTTTAAGGTATGCTTGAAACATTTAAGAAACTAAAAAAATATAACTTTTGGGGCGGTGAAAAAATCAACGCTGGTTTTGTGCGGAAGATTTATACTGAGAAAATAAAGGAATTCATTGGAGGAAAGTTAATCAAGGTAATTCTTGGCCAACGACGAGTCGGAAAAAGTTTCGTGATGCGTCAACTTATGCAAACATTGATTGCTGATGGAGTTAAGCCGAAAAATATTTTCTATTTAAACAAGGAATTGGTTGCTTTTGATGAGATTAAAACTTATAAGGATTTGAATGAATTGCTTGGCTTTTATAAAAAAGAATTGAAAGTGAAAGGAAAAATTTTTGTATTTTTGGATGAGGTGCAGGAAATCGAGGGTTGGGAAAAAATTGTCAATTCTCTTTCGCAGGATCACGAACAACAGTACGAAGTTTTCATTAGCGGTTCAAACTCAAAGATGCTTTCTTCTGAGTTGGCAACTTATTTAAGTGGTCGCTATGTGGATTTCGTGGTCTGGCCATTTCTTTTTGAGGAATATGTGAAATTTCGAAAAATTTCAAAAAACAAGGAAAGTTATTTGGAATATTTGAAAACTGGTGGTTTGCCAGAACTTTTCAATCTGCCAAGTGAAGAAATGAAAAATCATTATTTAAGCTCCTTGAAAAACACTATCCTGCTCAAGGATGTGATTTGGCGTCACAAAATTAAAGATGCTCAGCTTTTGGAAAATTTGTTTAAGTTTTTGACGGATAATATTGGAAATCTTTTTTCAATCAATAATATTGTGCAATTCTTGGTTAGTCAAAAAATCAAGACCAATCATGAAACCATCAGTAATTATCTGAGTTATATTTTGCAATCTTATTTGCTTCATGAAGTTGAAAGATTTGACATTAAAGGCAAAAATATTTTAGCCACCAGTAAAAAATATTATTTGAATGACCTTTCTTTCCGTAATTATCTTTCTTCTAGTTTCGATTATGGTCTTGGAAAGCATCTTGAAAATGCAGTTTATCTTCATTTTAGAGCTCAGGGTTGGCAGGTTTTTGTGGGCAGTCTCGGCAAAAGTGAAGTCGATTTCGTTTTGGAAAAGGGTCAAGAAAAAAAATATGTCCAAGTTGCTTACACTGTTGGTGACAAAAAAGTTGCCTTGCGAGAATTTGGAAATTTGGAGAAAATCGAAGATAATTTTGAGAAAATAGTCATTAGCCTCGATGATGTTCCACTTGGGGTGCGCGATGGAATTAAGCATTTTTGTGCTTGGAATCTGTAAATTGATATATAGAAAAACATATGACTTATTTCCAACAACTTTTTGAACAGGTTTCCAAAAATACAATCAAACTGTATCTGATTTTGGCAAATGTTTTGCTGACTGTTTTTGCGATTTGGTTTTCCAATGTGGGGCTGCTGCCATTCAAGAATCTGGGGGATTTTGCTTTTTTTGCAGTGTTGCTTTTCCTTTTCACGCTTTATCGCACTGGCTGGGCGTTCGTTTTTTTGGTGGGCTTTTTGGTTTTGGAAAATGTCAACTTGGCGCCTGCCACACTAGGCATGATTGTGCGTCCTTATCAATTGCTGGCAGGATTGATTTTGTTGGCACTTGGTTTGCAATTTTTGCTGAAAAGAAAAACAGCGGACTTGCCAAAATTTGTTTGGGTGGATGGTTTGCCAATTCTTTTTGCGGTGGGTGGATTCTTGAGCGCCCTTGGGGCAGTTAATAAGGGAGTTAGCTTTAAGCGAGCTGTCATTGCCACTTCTTTTGTGGCACTTTATTTTTTGGTGAGAATTTATGTGCAAAATTTGGCAGACCTGAAAAGAATTGCGCCATTTTTTTTGAGCAGTGGCTTGGTGGTTTCGCTTTATGCTATTTGGCAAAATCTCAATCCGACTTTTGAAGTGATGGCAGGCAGACCGAATGGCTCGTTCACGGAGCCAGATTGGCTCGGAGCCTACTTGGTTTTTTTGTTGGCCACAATTTTAACTATCATCTTTCAGCAAAACAAAAAGACGCAAACCAGCAAGGGGTTGCTAGCTACTAGTTATGGATTACTGGTTGCTGTTTTTGTCGCCTTAATTTTGACTGTTTCGCGCAGTGCCTGGTTGGGCGCGCTGGTGGTTGTGCTGGCTTTTTTGAAACTCACCTTGATTTATGGTGAGGCTTCTTTCATTAATAATGAAACAAGTGGTTTTTGGTCAAACATTTTACTGGCTATCAAAAAACCTTGGCATTGGAAAAAGTTTTTTGGCGCCTTGGGCGGTTTGGTTTTGACTGTTGGTTTGAGTCTGGGAATTATTTTTGTTTTCAATTTAACTTCGTTTCAACTTGGCAGTCGTGCGCAGTCCACGGGCGGAATGCAAAAAATCACCATTGCTTGCCAAGGCGGTTTGGATAAGGCGGTGCCTGCACAAATTAGCAGTGTCGCAGAATTGGCAAACTATCATTGTTGGCACATCAATTTGGAGGACATTGAAAAAGAAAAAACCGCTGGCAATTTGATTCAAGAGGTTTATCGCCCTGATCCAAATGTGAACATTCGCGCCAAGATTTATCTGACCGTTTTTGAGCGACTCAAGCAGCGACCTTTGCTAGGAATAGGTTGGGGCAATATTGCAAATGTGTTGGGGCAAGATGAGCGCGGAGCGGGGCTCAATGCGAGCAATATTTTTCTGGAAGTTTGGCTTGGCGCAGGCCTGCTGGGTTTTTTGGCTTTTGTGTTTTTGCTGGCTTATTTGCTGGGGCTCAGCTATCTCAAATTGGTCAAATCAGCGAGTAAAGATTCTGCAAGTTTGTTGGTTTTTCTCGGCCTGGTTGCCATCATCGTGCCGAACTTGTTTAACTCCGGAATTTTCCTTGGTTTTGTCTGGGTTTTTTTGGCAATTGCCACGAGCCTATTAACTGAAAAAGAAAAGCACTAATTATAGCTTATGATTTTTTTATATCTTTTCTTCTGGTATTTGTTATTATTTAAAGTCTTGCCATTTATTTTATATCCAAATTATTTGCTAGCTAGTAAAGTTGAAAATTATCCAGCTCTGATTACGCTGGCAAATAGTCTCTGCGGAAAAAATCAACAGGAGACACTTGAAAATACTTTTCAATATCTGTGCAAACATCATCAAAGTGAAAATGCCATTTGGCAATGGAAAAACTTGGCAACTTTATTCTGGGTGGGCGACTTTTCAACGCAAAAAGTGCTGGAGAAAGAATGTTTTCTCTGGTGTCACACCCAAAATCGGCTGTTAAAATCATTATTGGTAAATTCTGAAATGTTTAATGAAAGTGATATTCAAATAGGACGAATGTTATTTTTTAATTCCAAATTTCCATATCAAGGCATTTCAGTTTTCATTCATCAATATCTCTTGGTCAGGATTGATGGTACAATTTTTAAAGTAGATCCATTTTATAATATTTTTGAAAAAAGAACTTAATGGAAAAGTTGATGAAAAAAAACATAGAAGTCGGAATTTATGCGTTGGTTTTTTTGCTACCTTGGCAAACAAGGTGGATTTTTGATGCGGGCAATTTCAGTGGCCAGCGCAGTGAATATCTCACTCGCAGTCTTTATGGCACAGATATTTTTTTGATCATTCTTTTAATCCTAGCCTCGATTTTCATATTTCAAAAAGCGCATTTTTCTTCCGACAAAAAGTTCACTTCCATATATCCATTTATGGAAGTGTTGAGGCGAAAGGTTAAGGTAATGGTAAATTTCTCAGAGGCTAAGCCTCTTATAGGAGGCTTAGCCTCTGAGAAATTTGCTTGGCTGGTTTTTTTCTTTTTATGCTTACTTAGTTTTCTGGTAGCTGACAACAAAACGCTGGCTCTTGTGGGAGAAGCAAAAATATTTTTAGCAGTTGGTCTTTTTTGGCTGGTCAGAAAATTTGCCAAGCCAGGCAAGGTGGCGTTGGCTTTTGTGCTTTCCTTGCTTGCGCCAGCATCGTTGGCTCTTTGGCAATTTCTCACTCAAGCAACTTTTGCCAACAAATGGTTGGGGCTAGCGGAGCATCCCGCTTATCTGGGTGGCAGCTCAGTGCTGGAAACTTTTGCCAACGGCATGGTTGAGGGTCGGTGGCTTAGAGCTTATGGAAGTTTTGATCATCCAAATATTTTGGGCAGCGTGTTAGTTGTGGGTATTTTAGTTGTTATAATTTTGCTATTCTTAGAGGCTAAGCCTCCCATTGGAGGCTTAGCCTCTAAGAATATTTCGTCCAAAAAATATTTTTGGTTGCGTTTGTTTTTTCATTTTGCATTGATTCTTTTCTCCGCAGCACTTTTTGCTAGTTTTAGTCGTGGTGCGTGGCTGGCACTGCTGCTTGGTGAAATTGTGCTTGGCGCAGGTTTGTTTTTTCAAAAAGAATTTGCGACTTTGAAAATTTGGTTTTTTAGCACGCTGATTATTCTAGCTTCGTTTTTGGTAATGTTGGCGGGGTATCACGATTTGGTTGTCGTCAGAGTGCAGAGCAATGTTCGCTTGGAAAAACTTTCCCTGGATCAGCGCGCGACTTATGTTCAGCAAGCCAAAACCTTACTGAAACAAAATTTTGTGGCAGGCGTAGGCGTTGGAAATTATGTAACTGCCTTGATGAAGGCAACTCCCAATGAGCCAGCTTGGATTTATCAGCCCGTGCATAATGTTTTTTTGTTGATTTGGGTGGAACTTGGTTTGGGCGGATTATTGCTGAGTATTTTGTTATTCGGCAAACTTTTTTGGATTTTTGTACGCAGAAAAAAAATAGCCAGCATTGTATTGTCGCTAGCACTACTGCCAGCCCTGCTCCTTGATCATTGGCTTTGGAGTTTTCACTATGGCATTTTGTTTTTCGCTTTGGTAATTGCCATGGTAATTGGCTTTTCTGAAGAAAAGAAGGTATAATTAAGATATATTTTTATTAAATATCACTACGAATTACGAAAAATATGAATGTACGAATAAATAACAACATCAGGTAATCCACTGGTTTTACCAGTGAGACTCGAAAAGGTTTGACCGTTCGCTTGATAACAAAAAAAGACACAGTATATAATTTAAGATGTGGCTTGATGACACACACCTTAAAAAAATATACTATGTCTGATTTCAAACAAAGTTTATCGCATTCCAAATACGATTGCAAATATCACATCGTATTTATTCCAAAGCGAAGAAAAAAAGTCTTGTTTATTGCGAGACGAGATGAGCTAGGAAAAATCTTCAGAGAGCTAGCTCAACAAAAAGATTCAGAAATTCTCACCGGTAGCACACTTTCAGACCATGTCCACATGTGTATCATGATTCCGCCAAAGTATGCCGTATCTAATGTGATAGGCTTTATGAAAGGCAAAAGTGCTATTGCTATGGCACGCATGAATGGTAAAGAAAGAAATTTCACTGGTGAAAACTTCTGGGCTCGTGGCTATTGGGTTTCAATCGTAGGCTATGAACTAGAAAAAATCAAAAAATATATTGAAGAACAGGAAGAGGATGATGCGAAAAGGGATAGGTTTTAATTTAACAAAAGCAACTAACAATTAATAAAAGGTGGTGAAGAAGGTCAATCGCCCTTGGGGCGATCACACTCATCAAGCCACCGCCTATGGCGGTGGTGTCTGACTTGTTCTTTTGTTGAGCTTTTAATAAATATTGGAGCAATTTTACCGGAAAAGGCGGCCGCGGCTCGGGCGGCTCTTAGTTGCCCCGCAGGCAACACAAC